>CAILBF010000219.1 GCA_903832395.1 uncultured Actinomycetes bacterium
ATAGATAGGAATTTGAGTTCGGGAGTTAGCTCGATAGGCCTCTATGGCCTCAACAACATGCGTTGAAGAGATAGTGCGAGCCATGCCTTTATGAGTTACGAGAACGTTCTTCTCATTTGCATACGCGGGAGTGAATTCAAAAATTGAGACGCCGCGCTTTTGCAAATTGATGGCTAACCCAATAACCAAGGCGGCGGGATTAATCGCTGCGCAATGTGGTGAGTACGAGCCACCAAGTGCGCCTTGCATATTAATTCGGTTTTTAATCGCATTTTCATTAAGGAAATTGTCGGGATATTCAACTTTGATGCGTTTGAGTTGGCCTTTATTTCGCGCGATGTTGATACTGCCGCCTTTAGCAAAGCCACAGTCGATTGCGTTTGTTTGCGCGAAGTACCCAATTTCATCGATGCTATTCGCTAAATGTGTTTGCAAACTAGTGATGGACTCAACCCCAAATTTCTTGGCTAATTCACGATCACTTTGAGGATAAAGGGCTGAAACCCAGCCCCCATTTCTTCCACTCGCCCCTGATCCAACTTGATTTTGCTCAAAGACTGCAATTGAGAGTTCGGGATTATTGTTGAGCAGATGATGTGCGCACCACAGGCCGCTAAAACCGGCGCCGATAATTACGATATCCCATGGTGAATCAATTTCTTTCGGGCTAAAAGTTGGATGTTCGACCGAGGACCACCACAACGAGTTTTCGTAGGAATGTCGCGGGTTCATGGTGGCCAGTCTAGAACTTGGACTACACAATTGACCTCTTCCAGCGTAATCTGAGGCCCATGGAAAAACTATCGAACTTCATCAATGGCAAGAGCGTCGAGAGCACATCTGGCGAAACAACCTCACTCATCAATCCATCAAATGGAGCGGCCTATGCCACGGCACCGAAATCAAATGCCGCTGATGTCGATGCCGCTTTTAGCGCGGCAAGTGATGCATTCCCAGGATGGCGCGATTCAACTCCTTCGCAACGCCAACGCGCTTTATTAAAAATCGCCGATGCGATTGAGGATCGACAGTCCGAAATAATTGATATTGAGTGTCGCAACACCGGTAAACCAATCTCTTTGACCACAACAGAGGAAGTTCCACCGATGGTTGACCAGATTCGTTTCTTTGCTGGAGCGGCTCGAAACTTAGAGGGAAAGTCGGCTGGTGAGTACATGCCGGGTATGACGTCGATGATTCGCCGCGAACCAATCGGCGTAATTGGCCAAGTGACTCCATGGAACTACCCAATGATGATGGCCGTGTGGAAATGGGCGCCAGCAATTGCCGCCGGCAATACCGTAGTTTTAAAACCAAGTGACACGACACCTGCTTCGACGGTGTGGATGGCACAACTAATGTCAGAGTTTTTACCCGCTGGCGTATTTAACGTCGTGTGCGGTGAGCGCGAAACTGGTCGCGCACTTGTCGAGCACAAGCGTCCCGACATGGTTTCTATTACAGGTTCAGTCGGCGCTGGAATTCAAGTAGCGCAGTCGGCAGCGTCTCAACTAAAGCGTGTTCACCTTGAACTCGGTGGCAAAGCGCCCGTTGTTGTATTTGCCGATGCCGATTTAGGTGCAGCTGCTGAGGCCATCGCAATTGCAGGTTATTTCAATGCAGGTCAGGACTGCACTGCAGCCACTCGCGTGATTGTAGAATCAAGTGTTTACGATGAGTTCGTTGGATACTTAACTGCGCAAGCTAAATCAATTGCAATTGGCGCACCGGATGAAGATGTATTCCTTGGCCCAGTCAATAACGCTAATCAATTGGCGCGAGTTGCTGGATTCTTGAGTCGTGTTCCTGATCATGCAACTGTTATGGCTGGCGGTACGGCACTTGATCGTCCGGGTTTCTTCTTCCCAGCAACTGTCGTTGCGGGTCTAACCCAAGATGACGAGATGATTCAAAATGAAATCTTCGGACCAGTCATTACCGTTCAAAAATTTACCGACGAGGCCGATGCAGTATCAAAGGCAAATGGCGTTGACTATGGTCTGGCTTCCAGCGTTTGGACTAAAGACCATGGCCGTGCAATGCGAATGGCTAAGGCCTTTGATTTCGGTTGCGTGTGGATCAACACTCATATTCCAGTCGTTGCAGAGATGCCACATGGCGGCTTCAAACGCTCGGGCTACGGCAAGGATCTTTCGGCATATGGTTTCGAGGATTACACCCGAATCAAACATGTAATGACGAATTTAAACGCATAAATACGTGACGCGACGCCCCTAGAGGCATAAACTCGCACTAGATCAGCCCCCAAGTGAAGGAGCCGTAATGCCTAAGAAAGAAGAACTTGCACCAGAGACACGTCAATTAATTCGTGCTCAACTATCGCGCCGAGGTTTAATTGCTGGCATTGGTGGCGTAGGCGCGGCTGGGTTATTGGCGGCGTGCGGAACTAGTTCTTCGTCATCAAGTGCTCCCAAAGTTGCTGCCGATCTTTCAAGTACCGAAAAAATTGCGCGCTGGGCAAACTGGACGCTTTATTTAGATTACGACTCTAAGACAAAGGTTTACCCGACCCTAGAGGCGTTAAAGAAATCTTCCGGCTTAGATATTTCATACAAGGAAGATGTTGACGACAACAATAGTTTTTATGGAAAAGTTTCAGGTCAGTTGAAGCTCGGCAAAGACATTGGTTATGACATCGTCACCTTGACCGACTGGATGGCCGGTCGATGGATCCGCCTTGGTTACACCCAAGAGTTAGATGAAGCCGCAGTTCCCAATAAAAAGAATATTTTGTCAGTCCTTGAAAACGTGGGTTTTGATCCAGGTCGCAAACACACAATGACGTGGCAAACTGGCTTTGCCGGTTTCGGTTGGAATAAGCAGTTGTTACCAAAGGGCCTTCGCACAGTCGATGACCTATTTGCTCCAGCCAATAAGGGACGCATTGAAGTGCTCTCTGAAATGCGTGACACCATGGGAATTATCATGCAGTACCAAGGTGTAGATATCTCCAAAACTTTCACTGAAGCACAGTTCATGAATGCCGTTGATTTCCTCCAAAAGCAGATCTCCGATGGATTCATCCGACAAGTTAAGGGAAATTCCTACAAGGAGGATCTCATCTCTGGGGATGCAATTGCAGTTATTGGCTGGTCGGGGGACTTGTTCCAGTTGGCCTCTGAAAATAATGGAAAATTTGATTTTGTTGTTCCTGAGAGTGGCGGAACACTCTGGAGCGACAACATGATGATTCCATCTACATCTCCTCATAAGAAAAATGCTGAAACTGTCATGAATTATTACTATGACCCAGCAGTTGCTGCCCAAGTTGCCGCATACGTTAACTACGTTTGTCCTGTACAGGGAGCACAAGCTGAGATGGAGAAGATTGATCCAGTTTTAGCGAAGAGCCCATATATTTTCCCAGATGCCGTTGCGCTCTCTAAAGTTAAGGTCTTCGCTGAACTCACACCGGCCGATGAGACAAAGTATCAAGCCGCTTTCCAGAAAGCGATTGGTAACTAATGGCCAATAAAGCGGCCGGCACAAAAGGTGATCTTCGACTGAGTAATTTAACTAAGGCCTTTGGAGATTTCAAAGCTGTAGATGATTTATCCCTTGTCATTCCCGAAGGCTCTTTTTTTGCACTCCTTGGACCTTCGGGCTGCGGTAAGACGACCACACTTCGAATGATCGCGGGTCTTGAAGAGCCAACATCAGGAAAAATTGAAATTGGAACGACGGATATTACTTATGAAAAACCTTATTCACGCCCAGTCAATACGGTCTTTCAAAACTATGCACTTTTTCCACATTTAACTATCTTTGAAAATGTCGCCTTTGGTCTTCGTCGGCGTGGAATTAAGGATGTCAAAGATGAGGTCACTAAGGTCCTGAATCTAGTTGAACTCGGACATTTAGCCGATCGCAAGCCTGTGCAATTATCCGGTGGTCAACAGCAACGCATCGCGGTAGCGCGTGCCATCGTAAATCGCCCAGCGCTTCTTCTACTTGACGAACCGCTCGGCGCACTTGACTTAAAACTTCGCCGACAAATGCAGATTGAATTGAAATGGATTCAGACAGAAGTCGGTCTAACTTTCGTTCACGTCACTCACGATCAAGAAGAAGCGATGACCATGGCCGACACAATTGCCGTGATGAATGAGGGAAGAATTGAACAAATGGGCTCCCCAGTAGAGCTCTATGAATCCCCTAAGACTGTTTTCGTTGCTAACTTTCTTGGTCAATCCAATCTTGTTAAAGGCAAGCTTGAAGGCGTCAGCGGAAATGATTTGCAAGTCTCAGTTCACGGCAACCGAATCATCGTGCCGGCCGGACGTAACTTCGCCGTAGAAAATGCCGATAAGAGTGTTCTCATCGGTATTCGACCAGAAAAGATTTCAATTGAACACAGCGAAGCCAATACTTTAGGTGGCGGTCGAATTAGCGATATCTCGTTCGTTGGTGTGAGTACGCAGTTCATTATTGAAATGCCATGGGGACAAGAGCTAACAGTATTTGAACAAAACGATGGTGGTGCTTCACACTTACAGAAAGGTGACACCGTACAACTCTCATGGAAGCCAGAGTTCACTTTTGCCCTTGATGGAACGGCAGATGTAGATGCTGGTACATCAGTAAATCCAGAAGAGTTATAAATGGCATTCGTCGCTGCAGTTACCAAGAAATCAAGTATTGCTCGTGGCATAAAACGCCCCAGCACACCATATTTACTTTTAATTCCCGGCTTAGCGTGGCTCTTTCTATTTTTTGTTTACCCACTCATTAACTTAGCCAGCACCAGTACGCAGACACCAGCAGCTAGCGGCGAAATTGGTGCCTATGTTCAGAGCTTTAGATTTGCTAACTACTTTGATGCTATCTCTGGAGCTAAAGAGCAGTTCATTCGCTCCATTATTTACGCACTCATTGCCACCGTTGTTGCTTTAGTAATCTCTTATCCCTTGGCCTACGCCATCGCATTTAAATCGGGAAAATGGAAGAACTTGCTCCTAGTTCTAGTCGTTGCGCCGTTCTTTACATCTTTCTTACTCAGAACCATTGCTTGGAAACAGATTTTGGGAGATCAAGGTCCAGTAGTGACGGTCTTAAGATTTCTGCACATTTTAAGTCCGCAAACGGGTTTGACCGCAAGTGCTTTTGCCGTTGTAACAGGTATGACTTATAACTTTTTACCATTTATGACCTTGCCGCTCTATGCCAGCTTGGAACGCATCGATCCGCGAGTACTTGAGGCGGCTGGAGATTTATATGCCAACGCGATCACTACTTTTCGTAAAGTAACTTTTCCGCTTTCAATGCCAGGAGTTGTCGCCGGCACTTTGTTGACATTTATTCCAGCAGCTGGCGACTATATCAATGCGACTTTGTTAGGCAATCCGAGGACAAAGATGATTGGAAACGTTATTGAATCGCGTTTCTTCGAAATTGTTGACTACCCTACGGCTGCTGCACTTTCCTTTCTCTTGATGGCGGCAATTTTAGTTTTGGTTGCCGTCTATGTGCGCCGTTCCGGAACAGAGGAACTCGTATGATTCGTCGCTGGTTTTCTAAGAATCTAATTAAAATTTATGCTTTCTTAGCTTTCGTTTACCTTTTTATTCCAATTGCTTACACCATGGCATTTTCTTTCAACGACGCTGGAAAGAGTAATTTAACCTGGCGTGGTTTCACTTTTAAAAACTGGCAGAATCCATGTGGTGCTCCTGAGGTCTGTTCGGCGTTAGGTAATTCACTTAAAATCGGTTTCCTTGCAACAACAATCGCCACAATTTTGGGAACGATGATTGCTTTTGCTTTGGGCCGCCACCGCTTCCGCGGCCGCTCAACCGTTAATTTACTTATTTTCTTGCCAATGGCCACCCCTGAAATTGTTTTAGGCGCCTCACTTCTTGCCATGTTTTTAAATCTTGGAATTAATCCAGGTTTCTGGCCAACAGTGATTGCGCACGTGATGTTCTGCATCTCCTTTGTGGTTGTAACGGTTAAGGCGAGAATTGCCAGCTTGGATCCAAAGCTCGAAGAAGCGGCAATGGATTTATATGCTGACGAGATGCAAACTTTCCGCCGTGTAACTTTGCCACTAGTAGCTCCCGGTATTTTTGGAGCGGCCCTTTTAGCGTTTTCACTCTCATTCGATGATTTCATTATTACGAATTTCAACTCCGGAACTTTGACGACTTTTCCAAAGTTTGTCTATATTGCATCCGCCCGTGGCATTCCCGCCCAAGCGAACGTGATTGGCTCGAGCATGTTTATTTTGGCACTGACTATTGTGCTGGCGGGGCAACTCGTAAATCGGCGTAAAGCACGCTAAAGTTCACCCCGTAGCCATAACGAACTACAGGTTGTTAAAGAAAATCTGCGTTGTGGGGTAGGACTCCGGAGGACCCGGGCCAACTTATAGTTGTGATTGAAGGGGTGATTCCGGTTCAGGCCGGATAGCACGATGGCATCCATCGATCCCTCTATTCTCAAACATCTTTCTCAAATGCAGCCACAGTTGTATTGGCTCGATGAAGATCCCCTTGAACCTTTGCCGCATCCAACATTAATTGGTGATGTCACTACGGATTTATGCATAGTTGGCGCCGGTTACACAGGTTTATGGACGGCCTTAATAGCTAAAGAACAAAATCCTGAACGCGAAGTCATTTTGCTTGAGCAACGTGAAACCGGCGCAGGTGCATCAGGGCGTAACGGTGGTTTTTGTAGTTACTCGCTCACCCACGGATTTATGAATGGCTATAGTCGTTTTAAAGATGAGATGGCCACGATAGAACGCATGGGCCGTGAAAATTTAGATGGCATCGAAGCAACAATCATGAAATATGGAATCCAATGTGATTTTGAATGGAATGGCGAGCTCCGAGTTGCTATTGAAGAGTGGCAGATGGAGTCAATGGTTGAAGAGGCCGAACTACGCAACTCATTTGGTGACAACGTTGAACTCTTAACCAAGGATCAAATACAAGCACGCATTAAATCCCCGCTTTATAAAGGCGCACTCTGGGATCCAGATGGCACAGCTCTTGTAGACCCTGCGCGCCTAGTGTGGGGATTGGAACGTGCCTGCATTTCACTCGGCGTAAAGATTTTTGAAAATACTCATGTTGAATGGCTAGAGCGCACGAACAACGGAATGATTGTTCATACGCCTTACGGAAGCGTGTATGCGCAAAAAGTAGCGCTAGCAACAAATGTATTTAAATCCCTCGTTCGCAGAGCACACAAATATGTCGTTCCTGTTTATGATTTCCAACTTGTAACCGAACCACTTACGCCAGAACAGCTTGAATCAATTGGCTGGAACGAGCGCGAAGGCTTATCCGATGCGGGAAATCAGTTCCATTATTATCGAATGACTAAAGACAATGAGATTTTATGGGGCGGTTATGATGCAATTTATAACTTCCGTGGAAAAGTTCGCCAAGAGTATGAGTCTGATGCAGAAACGTATGCCCACCTTGCGCAAGCTTTCTTAGAGACTTTCCCTCAATTAAAGGGAATTAAATTTACGCATGGCTGGGGCGGCGCAATTGATACCTGCTCTCGTTTCTCACCATTTTGGGGCAAGGCCTACCGCGGTCGCGTGGCATATGTCATGGGCTATACCGGCTTAGGTGTCGGATCAACGCGTTTTGGTGCCCAGGTAATGCTCGATCTTTTAGATGGAATCGACAATGAACGAACTCGCCTTGCGATGGTGCGAAAAAAGCCATGGCCTTTCCCACCAGAGCCATTCCGTTTTATCTTTATTCGACTCACGCAATGGTCTATTAATAAGGCCGATAAAAAGCAGGGCAAGCGCAATCTCTGGCTAAAACTCCTTGATTTATTGGGGTTGGGTTTCGATTCCTAAAGCTTTACGCCTATTCTTATAGGCATGGCTAACCATGGAAATATGTACGGTCCAGATTTTACTTTCCTTGGAATTGAGCGCTGCGATTTAGATATCCCATCAACGTATGCTGACGCCGACATTGTCATTGTTGGCGCACCCATAGATAGTGGAACATCACATCGCTCAGGTGCAAAGTTTGGGCCGCAAGCAATTCGTGGCGGAGATTATCTGCCTCATGATGGCCAGCGTCCACATTTAGCATTGCGAATAGATTCATTAACGGCGATGAAAGTTGTCGATGCCGGCGATTTAATGATGCCTGGTGGAGATTTAGTTGGATCGCTAGAAGTATTGGCAGTTGCAACTGAGAAAATTTCACGCGCTGGAGCAATCCCAGTAATCCTTGGGGGAGACCATTCAATTGCTTCAGCCGATGTTGCGGGCATTGCACGGCACCGCGGCCTTGGAAAGATTTCAATGATTCACTTCGATGCACACGCTGATACCGGTGAAGATCAATTCGGCGCATTAATTGGCCACGGAACTCCGATGCGTCGTTTGATTGACAATGGAATTGTTCGCGGAGATCGCTTCTTGCAGCTTGGTCTTCGCGGCTATTGGCCAGCTCCAAAGACCCTCGATTGGATGCGCGATCAAGGTATGCGCTCCTATGAGATGACTGAGATTCATCACCGTGGTTTAAATACTGTTTTAGATGAATCCTTTGCAACTCTGACCGATGGCTGTGATGGCGTTTTCTTATCGGTAGATATCGACGTTGTTGATCCTGGAATGGCACCTGGCACTGGCACGCCAGAGCCCGGTGGAATGACGAGTCGCGAACTTTTGGAATCAGTTCGACGAATCTGTCTGGAACTTCCAGTTGTTGGTATTGATATTGTTGAAGTTGCACCTGCCTTTGATAGTGCCGACATCACAGCAATCTTGGCTAACCGAGTAGTTCTAGAGGCGTTAAGTGCGATTGCTAAGCGCCGTTCGGGAGAGAAGTATTCACCAACACAAAATCTACTGGATCGCTAAATGCGCGAAGTTGTAATTCTTGGTTCGAGCGGTTCGATTGGCACACAAGCACTTGAAATCATTGCCGCAAATCCAGATTCTTTCCGTGTCATTGCAATTACATCTGCCGGTACCAATCCAGCGCTCGTTATTGAACAAGCTAAAGCATTCAATGTGGCATTTGTCGGGGTAGTTAATAATGCCGACATAATCCGTGAAGCTCTTCCGGGAGTGAAAGTAATTGATGGCCCATTTGCATCTACAGAGATTGCTTCAATTGAATGTGATGTTGTTTTAAATGGAATCACCGGCTCGATCGGACTTGGACCAACCCTTGCTGCACTCGATGCTGGAAATACGTTAGCTCTTGCCAATAAGGAATCCCTCGTTGCAGCTGGCGAACTGGTTATGTCGAAGGCGAGAGCTCATCAAATTCTCCCCGTCGATTCAGAGCATTCGGCAATATGGCAATCTTCCTTAGCTGGTAAAAAGGAAGAGATTGCACGGCTAATTTTAACGGCAAGTGGTGGAGCCTTTATTGATCGAGCAGATTTATCCGATGTAAGCGTGAAAGACGCGCTCAAACATCCAACGTGGAGTATGGGCGCAGTAGTAACGATTAACTCTGCAACTTTAGTAAATAAGGGGCTAGAAATAATTGAGGCGCATCATTTATTTGGTGTGCCATACAACAAAATAGAGGCGGTAATTCATCGCCAGTCAGTTGTTCATTCCATGGTCGAATTTGTAGATGGCTCCACGATTGCACAAGCGAGTCCGCCAAATATGAAAGGTGCAATTGCATATGCGCTCAGCTTCCCGGGCCGCTTAGCCAAGGCGACTGCGCCAATTAATTGGAGCGTGATGCACAACTGGAGTTTCGAGCCAATCGATCAAGGGAAATTCCCCTCCATTGCACTTGCGCGACATTGCGGTGAATTAGGTGGGGGGATGCCCACAATTTTTAATGCCGCCAATGAAACTGCAGTAGAGGCATTCATCGATGGAAAGATTGCTTTTTCATCGATTGTCTCGGTCGTAGAGTCGGTCGTTACTGAAAGTGAAGGATCTGCCCCTTTGACCCTGCGTGATTTAGCAGATGTCAGAGCCATCGAGGATGATGCCAAGTCGCGAACTCGCAATCACCTATTAAGATTGGCCCCATAATGCAGATACTTGGAATCCTCGCCTTTGTTGTTGCCCTACTAATTTCAGTAATGATTCACGAATTTGGTCATTATGTAACGGCCAAGCATTTCGGCATGAAAGTATCCGAGTTTTTCTTAGGTTTCGGTACACGTATCTGGTCATACCGACGAGGCGAAACTGAGTTTGGAATTAAAGCCGTACCTGCCGGTGGTTACTGCAGAATCGAAGGCATGACGCCCGGAGATGTAATGCCACCCGGGGAAGAGGCCAGAGCTTTTTATGGAGCAACATCCGGGCGTAAGTTAGTTGTTTTAAGTGCAGGCTCATTACTCCATTTTGTTATTGGGTACTTACTTCTCTTTACCCTCTTTGTCGGCGTTGGAACTACCCAAGTATTGCCGGTTATTGGCGAGGTAATGAAAAAATCTGCCGCTGCCACATCTGGAATTATGGTCGGTGATGAAGTTACATCTATTAATGGCAAGAAAGTCAGTGACTGGAGCAAGGACGTCAGTGCAATTCGCAACTCACAAGGTAAAGAGTTAATACTAGGAATTAAGCGCGCTGGCCAGGATTTAATTATCACAGCAACGCCAACCTTAGAAACAGTTGATGGTAAAAAGCGATTCCTTTTAGGAATAATCAATAAGACCGGGCTACATCGCAGCCCGGTGCTGACATCGTTTAAGGATGCCGGAATTATTACCAAGAGCTTCCTCGTTGAGAGCGTTAAATCATTGGTAAAACTGCCTGCCAAAATTCCGGCGCTTTGGGGTCAAACCGTTAGTGGCCAAACACGTGACGCTAACGGATTAGTTGGAATAGTTGGTGTTGCGCGAGTTTCAGGCCAGGCAGTCAGCAGCACGAAGTTATCTCCCGCAGAGCGGCTTGGTACTTTCATTTTAATTATCGCAAGCTTGAATATTTTTGTTGGTCTCTTTAATTTGCTGCCACTGTTGCCACTAGATGGCGGACATATGGCAGTTGCGATCGCCGATGAGATTCGAGCTTTTCTGGCTCGAATCCGTGGTCGAGCACGGCCAGCTGCCATTGATGTCACAGTTTTGACGCCAATCACGATGGTGGTCTTTGTCATATTAGCGGCGTTAACGGTCATGCTTCTTGTGGCCGATATCGTCAATCCAGTCTCGCTCAATCTTTAGCGCCGCGCGCCTTCTTACGGCAGAATAGCGACATGGTCGATTTAGGAATTCCGAGCGCTCCACCACCAACGCTGGCACCCCGCCGAAAGACTAAGCAGTTAATGGTCGGCAAAGTTGGAGTGGGAAGCGATTTTCCCGTAAGCGTTCAATCAATGTGCACAACGCTGACCTCTGATGTAAATGCCACACTGCAGCAGATTGCCGAATTAACAGCTTCTGGATGTCAGATCGTCCGCGTTGCAGTTCCAAGTCAAGATGATGCCGACGCCCTTGCACAGATTGCAAAGAAATCGCAGATTCCAGTAATCGCCGATATCCACTTTCAACCAAAGTATATTTTCGCCGCAATTGATGCGGGTTGCGCGGCAGTGCGCGTTAATCCTGGCAACATTAAGCAGTTCGATGACAAAGTCAAAGAAGTTGCAAAAGCTGCCGGTGATGCAGGTATTCCAATTCGAATTGGTGTCAACGCTGGATCTTTAGATCCGCGGTTGCTTGCCAAGTATGGGAAAGCAACACCTGAGGCATTAGCCGAGTCTGCTTTATGGGAAGCATCGCTCTTTGAAGAGCATGGATTTTCAGATATTAAAATTTCGGTCAAACACCATGATCCTGTAACAATGGTAAAGGCCTATCGTTTATTGGCCGCACAGTGTGACTATCCATTACATCTTGGTGTCACTGAAGCAGGTCCAATTTTTCAGGGCACTATTAAGTCTGCTACTGCATTTTCAATTTTATTAGCTGAAGGTATCGGCGACACAATCCGAGTTTCACTGTCAGCGCCTCCAGTTGAGGAAGTAAAAGTTGGAATTTCAATTTTAGAGTCACTGAATCTTCGCCAACGTAAGCTTGAAATCGTGTCATGTCCTTCATGCGGGCGTGCACAAGTCGATGTCTATTCATTGGCTGAAAAAGTTCAAGCCGGCTTAGAAGGTATGACCGTCCCACTTCGTGTTGCCGTCATGGGCTGCGTTGTGAATGGACCAGGGGAGGCGCGAGAAGCCGACCTTGGTGTTGCATCTGGAAATGGCAAGGGACAGATATTTGTTAAGGGCGAAGTTATTAAAACCGTGTCTGAATCAATGATTGTTGAAACTTTAATTGAAGAAGCTATGCGTTTAGCCGAAGAAATGGAAGCTGCGGGCGTTGCATCAGGCATGCCTACCGTTGATGTTAGGTAGGCTCACCTCATGTTGAAAATGTCCACGCTCTTTTTGCGTACCCTGCGTGATGATCCAGCCGATGCTGAAGTTGCAAGCCACCGTTTACTGGTACGCGCCGGATATATTCGCCGAATCGCTGCTGGTATTTACTCCTGGCTCCCTCTAGGAGTCATCACGCTTCGCAACGTAGAAAACGTTGTACGGCAAGAGATGGATAAAGCGGGCTTTCAAGAGGTTCATTTTCCGGCACTCTTGCCACGCGAGGCGTATGAGACAACTAATCGTTGGGAAGAGTACGGCCCATCCTTATTTCGCTTACAAGATCGTAAAGGTGCCGATTATTTATTAGGCCCAACCCATGAAGAGATGTTCACGCTTATGGTTAAGAGTGAGTACTCCTCGTATAAAGACTTACCCCTGTCTATCTATCAAATTCAAACTAAGTATCGCGATGAAGCCCGCCCACGCAGTGGAATCATCCGCGGTCGCGAATTTGTCATGAAAGATTCGTATTCATTTGATATCGACGATGCCGGGTTAGATGTCTCTTATCAAAAGCACCGTGATGCCTACGTTAGCTGTTTTAATCGTTTAGGTATGAAGTACAACATCGTTAAAGCCGTCTCGGGTGCGATGGGTGGATCTAAATCAGAAGAGTTCTTAGCTCCTTGCCCAACTGGTGAAGATACCTACGTTCTCTGTCCGAAGTGCGGCTATGCAGCTAACGTCGAAGCGATGATTACAAAAGTTGCAGTCGGTGATCCAACCGGAGTTCCAGCCCTAGAAGAGTTAGATACCCCTAATACGCCAACGATTGATTCTTTGGTGGCGGTCATGAATGAGAAATTCGGCAGTGGGTATACGGCCGCTGATACTTTAAAAAATATTATGTTGGTTGCCGATGGCAAAGCGATTGCCGTACTTGTTCCAGGAGATCGCGAAGTTGATTTAAAGCGCTTGCAAGAAAACTTAGATGGAGTCCATGAACTTCGCGTCTTCGAAGAGGCCGATTTTGCTAAACATCCAAGCCTTGTTAAGGGTTACATCGGGCCACAAGATGCAAAGAAATCTGGAATTACAGTCTATGCAGATCCACGCATCGCACCAGGTACTTCATGGATAAGCGGAGCTAATAAAAAGGATCGCCACGCGCGATTTGTTGTTAATGGTCGCGACTTCACACCTGATGCATATGTCGAAGCGGCCGAAGTTCGTGCTGGAGATTCATGCCCAGAGTGCGCAACTGAGATTCTTATCGATCGTGCAATTGAAATCGGTCATATTTTTCAATTAGGCCGAAAGTATGCCGATGCACTTAACCTGACGGTCTTAGATCAAAACGGCAAATCTCAAGTCGTCACAATGGGTTCTTACGGTATTGGCGTCTCACGCGCCGTTGCCGCCATTGCTGAACAAACCTGCGATGAGATTGGCCTTAACTGGCCCGCTGAAATTGCACCAGCCAAGGTGCACATTGTTGCTACCGGCAAAGATGATCTTATCTTTGATACTGCGCTCACGCTTGGCACAGATTTAGAGGCTATTGGAATTTCAGTCATGCTCGATGATCGTCGTGATGCAAGTGCCGGCGTTAAGTTTAAAGATGCCGAGCTCATTGGAAATCCCATCATCGTCGTAGTTGGAAAAGCTTTAGCGCAAGGCAATGTTGAAGTTCGTGTTCGTGCAAGTGGGGAAAAGAGTGAAGTACCAATAGGCGAGGCCGTACGTTCAATCGCAGCGCTACTTAAATAAGGCGGCACACTTGGGTCAGTTAACGATTGCATCTGGGTTATTTCTGCTGTGTGCATCGTTTTTCGCGGGCTTTGTAGATTCAATTGCGGGCGGTGGGGGATTAATTCAACTTCCTGCACTTTTAATCGGCCTACCTAAGACTGAAACGGTAACGGTTCTCGGTACAAATAAGTTGGCATCAGTGTTTGGGACAGCCACTGCCGCATCCCTTTACCGCCGTCAAATAAAACCCGAGCCTAAAGTTCTCATCGCAATGGCGTTACCGGCATTTATTGGATCGGCTGCTGGAGCATCCCTTGCCTCCAGAATTCCCACATCAAGTATGCGACCTATCGTCTTGGTTCTTTTAATCGTCGTTGCTATTTATACGTGGTTAAAGCCTGACCTGGGAAAGATTGAGCTTCTCAAACATCACTCGACGCGCCGGATTCAGATTGCGATTGCCGCTGGAGCGGTTATCGGTTTCTATGATGGGATCTTCGGCCCGGGTACTGGTTCATTTCTAATGCTCGTTTTAGTTGCATCGCTGGGCTACGCCTTTATAACGGCATCGGCGATTGCAAAGGTTGTTAATGTTTCAACCAATTTAGGCGCAATCCTTATCTTTGGTATTCACGGCGCAATTATTTGGCAGATAGGTCTAGCCCTTGGTGTAGCCAATGTAACGGGGGCGGTACTTGGCTCGCGGTTGGCTATCCGTGGTGGTTCCACCTTGGTGCGTAAAGTTTTCCTTATCGTGACGGTTGCGCTGATTATTAAAGTAGGAATTGATACTTTTCAAAGTTTCTAGTTACACTTAGCGCTACAACTTAATAAGAAAGTAGCCACTTATGTCGCTTCAAGACTCACTGACCGAACTTCTCAAACCTGCGGTAGAAAATGCAGGTTTCTTCCTAGAGCAAGTTCTCGTCACTAACCCAGGTAATCACCGAATTCTGACCTGCGTAGTTGATGGCCCAAAGCCCCTCAATCTCGATGAAGTCACAGTTGTTTCGCGCTTGATTTCAGAGCTTCTCGATGAGAGCGAGCTCATTGACGATGCATTTACGCTTGAAGTAACTTCCCCTGGCGTTGATCGCCCCCTGACGCAGCGCCGCCACTGGGAAAAGAATGTAACTCGAGTAATTTCAATGTCCATGAACGATGGAAGTTCATTGACTGCACGCCTAACCGAACTCCGTGAGAATGATGCAACCTTCGTTGAAAATATTAAAGGCCGCATGAAGACACACATTGTTGTTTTGGCGGATATCAAAAAGGCGAATGTAGAAGTTGAATTTAGCCGCAAGGATGAAGACTAATGCATGTCGAGATGAGCGCTTTAGTAGCTCTAACTACTGAAAAAGGAATTCCACTTGAGCAGTTAATCCAAGCGATTGAAATCGGTGTACTCACCGCTTACAACCAGACTGAAGAAGCTAAGCGTCATGCACGCGCGGCACTGGATCGTGAGACTGGCGAAATTCAAATTTTGATTCCGCAGTTCAATGAAATTGGAGAGAGAATTGGCGATGAGCCAGATATGCCAGAAGGTTTCTCCCGCGTAGCAACATCGACGGCCCGACAGATTATTAAGTTGAAGATGCGCGAGACAAACGATGCATCAATTGTTGGCGAGTTCACTGGAAATGTCGGCGATGTAATCTCCGGTGTGGTTCAACAAGGACGAGATCCAAAGATGATCAACGTTAACTTAGGTCGAACAGAGGGTCGCATACCTCCACAGGAACAAGTTCCAGGTGAGGTTTACAATCACGGCGATCGAATCAAATGTTTTGTTGTTGAAGTGAAGCAGGGTTTAAAAGGGCCTGAGATTATGTTGTCTCGATCTCACCCGGCGTTAGTAAAACAGTTATTTGCATTTGAAGTTCCAGAGATTAACGACCGCATCGTAGAAATTATGGCCGTTGCGCGCGAAGCCGGACATCGCACTAAAGTGGCCGTTAAATCTCATCGTGCGGGAGTAAGTCCTAAAGGTTCTTTAATTGGTCCAATGGGCTCGCGTGCACGCGCCGTTATGGATGAACTTCACGGAGAGAAAATCGATATCGTCGATTGGTCTGAAGATCCAGCGACTTTTATCGCCCATGCTCTAGCCCCGTCCAAGGTGGTCTCTGTTGAAATCACTGATTTAGCCGCACGGAGCGCAAAAGTCATTGTTCCTGACTATCAACTCTCATTGGCTATTGGAAAAGATGGACAAAATGCACGCTTGGCCGCGCGATTAACTGGCTGGCGCATAGATATTCATCCCGATAACCCCATTATGTAAAGATGGCCCTCATTAGGTACGATGGCCCCCTGCTAGATAACTGAAATGGATATGAAAGATATGAAACTCACATGAGCTCGCTAGAACTATGAGGTCGTACAACTAGGGCTTGCATGTGCGTTATATGCGGGCCAAGACAGGGGAAAATGTGTCAAAGGTCCGCGTACACGAGTTAGCAAAACAACTCGGTATGGAGAGCAAGGAAGTTCTTGCAAAGCTCCAAGATATGGGTGAGTTCGTAAAATCGGCATCTTCGACGGTAGAAGCGCCAGTAGTACGCAAGCTCATCGAAATGTTTCCAGATGCAAAACCAGCTGAGGAAAAGAAGCCTGTTAAAAAGGCGGCGGCAAAGAAGGCTGCGGCAAAACCGACAGAGGAAGTAAGTGCCCAACAGGCCGCAGAGTTAGCTGCCGAACTCGGTGTTGATTTAGAAGCACTCAAGGCAGAACAAGTTCGCGCTGAAGCGCACAAAGCAGATTTGCATGCAAAGGCCGAAGCAACTCGCGCGGCTGAAGATGCACCCGCCGTTGACGCACCCAAGCCAGCACCACGTGCGGGCAATAATCCATTTTCATCCGGCATATCTGCAGTACCTCGTCCGCCACGTCCGGGCAACAATCCATTTTCAACGGCAGGCGCAGTTCCGCGTCCACCACAACGACCAACTGGCGCACCACGTCCAGGAATGGCAGGCGCACGTCCAGGCTCAGTTCGTCCAGGATTTGCTGCACGACCACCAGGATCGCGTCCACCTGCAGGTGCGGGATTTCCTCCACGCACTGGCGGTGCTCCAACAACTGGAACTCCATATAAAAGTAATGGCCCAGCGGGCGCTCCATCAACGGGTGCACCTGCTCGTCCCGGGGGCTCTCGTCCACCTCAACGTGGTGGTGCTGGCGGTGCGTTTGGAAAAAATGCAAGTAAAAAATCTGGCCGTAAAGCTAAATCGCGTAAAGCACTTCGCGATGAGTTCGACAATATGCAGGCACCGCAACTTGGTGGAGCAGTTGTTCCGCACGGCGATGGAAAAACGCCAATCCGTATGCGTCGCGGCTCTTCATTGGCCGACTTCGCCGACAAAATTGGTGCAGATCCAGCAGCACTAGTTGCCGCACTCTTTCACTTAGGCGAAATGGTTACAGCTACACAATCTGTTGATGCCGATACTTTTGAACTTCTTGGTGCGCAACTTGGATATGAAATCCAAATTGTTAGCCCTGAGGATGAAGATCGCGAACTGCTTCAAGGCTTTGATATTGATTTAGCCGATGAACTAGCCGCCCTTGATCCAGAAAAGCTGGTTGCACGTCCACCAGTTGTTACTGTCATGGGTCACGTTGACCACGGTAAAACATCACTTCTGGATGCTATTCGTAAGAGTGAAGTCATGAAGTCTGAAGCTGGTGGAATCACTCAGCACATTGGTGCTTATCAAATTCATCACAATCACAATGGAAATGATCGCGCGATTACATTTATTGATACGCCAGGTCACGAGGCATTTACTGCCATGCGTGCACGTGGTGCAAAAGTCACTGATATCGCCGTACTTGTAGTTGCTGCCGATGATGGCATCATGCCTCAGACAATTGAGGCTTTGAACCATGCACAAGCCGCCGATGTTCCAATCGTTGTAGCTGTTAACAAGATGGATAAAGAAGGCGCAAATGCCGACAAGGTCCGCCAACAGCTCACTGAGTACAACTTGATCGCTGAAGAGTACGGCGGAGAGACAATCTTCGTTGACGTATCTGCAAAAACAGGTCTTGGTGTAGATGCTCTTATCGAATCAATTCTTCTTACTGCCGATGCGGCAATTGATCTTCGTGCAATTGCCGATGACAGCGCTCGTGGTGTGGCAATTGAAGCCCACTTAGATCGCGGTCGTGGTCCAGTTACAACCGTCCTAGTTCAACGCGGAACGTTAAAGATCGGCGATGCAATTGTTGCCGGTGGCTCATTCGGTCGCGTACGTGCGATGCTCGATGAAAACGGCGATAACGTAGAAACTGCCGGTCCATCTCGTCCAGTTCAAGTTCTTGGATTTACTTCAGTACCAAGTGCTGGAGATACATTCTTAGTTGCCGATGAAGATCGCACTGCGCGTCAGATTGCTGAAAAGCGTCAGGCCGCAGAGCGAAATGCTCAACTTGCTAAGGCGCGCAAGAAGGTTTCTCTGGAAGACTTCATGGAGCAGTCCAAGGTGTCAACGCTTAACTTAATTCTCAAGGGTGACGTCAGCGGTTCCGTTGAAGCGCTGGAAGAAGCTCTCATGGCTTTAGATGTTGGCGCAGAAGTTGATCTTCGCGTTATTCACCGTGGCGTTGGAGCAATTACCAAGAGCGACATCACCTTGGCATCTGCATCAACTGCAGTTGTTATCGGCTTCAATGTTAAGCCCGAGCCACAAACTGCAATCTTTGCCGATCAAGAGGGTGTTGAAGTTCGCTTCTACTCCGTTATTTATCAGGCAATCGATGATGTTGAACTCTCACTTAAGGGTCTGCTCAAGCCAATCTACGAAGAGGTCGTACTTGGTAATGCAGAAGTTCGTGAGATCTTCAAATCATCTAAGGCCGGCAACATTGCGGGCTCTATCGTTAAGGATGGAATCATCCGACGTAACGCAAAGGCGCGCATTTTGCGTGGGGATCAAATCCTCGTCGATGACCTAACAATCGATTCACTCAAGCGATTTAAGGACGATGCAACTGAAGTTAAAGAGGGCTTCGAGTGCGGAATTGGCCTTGGCAATATGAAGGAAATCGCCATTGGTGACACGATTCAAGTATTTGAGATGCGCGAGAAAAAGCGAGTATAAATAATGAGTCCATCACATCGTACGTTAAAAGTTGCAGACCGCATCAAAGTGGTAGTGGCACAGATTTTAGAGACGAAGATTAAAGATCCCCGTCTCGGCTTTGTCACTGTCACCGATGCGCGCGTTACCGGTGACCTACAAATGGCTTCGGTCTTTTATACGGTCCTTGGCGACTTAGATGCTCGTGCATCAACGGCGGCAGCGTTAGAGAGCGCAAAAGGCGCAATCCGTTCAGCCCTTGGCCGCGAATTAGGTCTGCGCATTACGCCATCGATTGAGTTCTTTGAAGATGGATTGCCAGAGAGTGCCAAAGCTCTTGACTCCTTATTGGCTCGCGTCCACGAGCAAGATGCGGAAGTCGCGGCGCTTCGCAAAAATGCGACGTATGCAGGGGGAGAAGATCCCTATAAAGCACCACGCATAATCGAGTCGGAGTAATCATCGAGCACGGGTTTCTGGTTGTAGATAAAGAGCCAGGAATGACAAGCCATGATGTTGTGGCAATTGCTCGTCGAGCACTGGGAACACGAAAAGTTGGTCATGCCGGCACGTTAGATCCAATGGCGACCGGGATATTAGTTTTAGGTTTTAATAATGGGACCCGACTTCTTCAGTACATCACCGATGGCGATAAGACGTATCAAGCAACTGTGGTTTTGGGTGCTGCGACGGTTACCGATGATAAGGAAGGCGAAATTATTTCCAACGGTGATGTTTCAGCGATTACCGATGCGCAGATTGAAGTTGAGTTAGCAAAAATGCGCGGGCCCATCATGCAACGTCCAAGTTCGGTATCGGCGGTAAAGGTAGATGGTGAGCGCGCTTATGATCGAGTTCGAGCTGGAGAAGTAGTTGAACTCGCTGCTCGCCAAGTCACCATTAGTCAGTTAGATATTCTTGAAATTCGCCACTTAGAGGCAACAGTTGAAGTCGATATTGAAGTCACATGTTCTGCCGGTACTTTCATTCGCGCAATCGCACGCGATTGCGGTAGCGCCCTTGGAGTTGGTGGACATCTATCCTCACTGCGCCGTAGCCGAGTTGCCGGCTTTAATCTGGATCAGGCCATCTCATTGAGCCAGTTGAAGAACGGTGAATTCACTCCGCTGGCGATGAGTGATATCGCACGAGCAACATTTAAGCTTCGTGAACTTGCTTTAGATGAACGACAAGAGCTCTCATTTGGTCGAGCACTATCAAATAACCCAACAGATGAGATTTATGCGGGCATTAGTGGCGATGGTGAGTTAATTGCACTTTTGGCCAATAAGGATGGTTTAGCCAAGCCTATTGCAGTGTTCGCTGCGGCTAATTAACTAGGTAATAATAAAGCCATGAGCGTCGTTGTCATCGGAGTATTTGATGGAGTCCATAAGGGCCACCAAGAAGTACTCAATCGCGCAAAAGTAATCGCCGATGGTGAAAATATTATCGCCCTGACTTTTGATCCACATCCAGTGAGCGTCTTCGCTCCCGATCGCGCACCAACCCTATTGACGGTTCTTACCGATCGCATTGAGCTATTAAAGATTCACAACGCCGATCAAGTTGCCGTCATGCGCTTTACACCCGAGTTCGCGGCAATGAGCCCTGAGGATTTCGTCAATAAGATTCTAGTTGCGCAGTTAAGTGCAAAAAAGGTGGTTGTTGGCACAAACTTTACTTACGGCCATAAGGCTGCAGGTACTATCGAAACACTAAAGGCTCATACAGAGTTCGAAACTATTGTTTTAGACTTAGCTCCAGCCGATGGTGAAGTAGTTTCATCGACGCGCATTAGAAAACTTATCGTTGAAGGTAATGTAGAAAAGGCCCGTGAGCTTTTAACCCGCCCACATCGCTTAGATGGAATCGTTGTTCATGGCGAAAAACGTGGACGCGAAATTGGCTACCCAACGGCTAACTTGGGCGATTTGGAACATCAAACAATTCCAGCCGATGGTGTTTATGCTGGATGGTTAAGTGTTGGAATCGATCGCTGGCCAGCTGCGATTTCAATTGGAACTAATCCAACTTTTGCCGGTGTACGTGGTCGCCAAGTCGAGGCATATGCTTTAGATCAAGTTGGCTTAGATCTCTATACAAAGCGCGCGACAATTGAATTCGGATGGCGCCTTCGAGATACGCTCACATTTGATGGCCTTGAGCCACTGCTCGTTCAGATGGCCAAAGACTGCGCTAAAGCCCGCGAGTTAACGGAGCTTTAAACCTCGATTTCACGTATCCATGAGGCCGCTGGTAGCCTATGCATCCAACGAGAAAGCGATTTTCCGTGAGGTACACCGGAAAGCCCCGTGATCATCAGAAAAATAGGAGCACTACGAAATGGCACTAACACCAGAAGCAACAGCAGCAATCGTCGCAGAGTACGGATCGACTCCTACTGATACGGGAAGTCCTGAGACTCAGGTCGCTTTGCTATCCAAGCGCATTGAAGAAATCACTACACACTTAAAAACCAACCCACATGACCACCACAACCGTCGCGGTCTTTTGTTACTAGTTGGACGTCGCCGTCGAATTCTTCAGTACCTCGCAAAGACAGATATCAATCGCTACCGTGCGATTATCGAAAAGCTCGGTATTCGCCGCTAAATAAGTAATACCTACCCATCTAACATGCTAGAGGATCAATGGTCCTCGGTAGTGGTTTCCGCAAAGGCTCTTTTTCAATAAGGCGTGCGTGAACTTCGATCGGAGATTCATTGTTTTTCTCTCGATGTGGGTAGTCGAGACAAAGGAGGACCCATGGAGGGTCAAGAGGTTCAATCAGCCGTTGCAGTAATTGATAACGGAAAGTTCGGAAAACGAGAGATTCGTTTTGAAACAGGACGCCTAGCGCGTCAAGCAGCAGGAGCTGCAGCAGTATTTCTAGATGATCAGACAATGATTTTCTCAGCAACTACTGCATCAAAGACACCAAAGGATCAATTTGATTTCTTTCCTTTAACAGTTGATGTTGAAGAGAAGATGTATGCAGTTGGTCGTATTCCAGGATCATTCTTCCGTCGTGAAGGCCGTCCATCAGAGGATGCGATTCTTACTTGCCGCTTAATCGATCGTCCATTGCGTCCATCATTTGTTAAGGGACTTCGTAATGAAGTTCAGATCGTTGTGACTGTAATGGCACTCGACCCTGACCACATGTATGACGTCATTGCTATTAACGCTGCATCAATGTCAACACAGCTTGCTGGCTTGCCATTCTCAGGTCCAATCGGTGGCGTTCGCGTTGCTTTGATTGATGGCCAGTGGGTTGCATTCCCTAACCACTCACAGGTTGCTAACGCAGTCTTTGACATGGTTGTTGCCGGTCGCATAAGTGATGATGGCGATGTTGCGATCATGATGGTTGAAGCTGAAGCTACAACTAAGACAATCGAACTCATTGCAGGTGGCGCACCAACTCCTAATGAAGAAGTTGTTGCACAAGGCCTTGACGCCGCTAAGCCGTTCATCAAGATTCTCTGCGATGCTCAAGCAAAGCTTGCAAAGGTGGCTGCAAAGCCAACTGCAGAGTTCCCAGTTTTCCTTGATTACCAAGATGATGTTTATGCCGCCGTTGAAAAAGCAGCATCAACTGATCTTGCTAAGGCACTTACTGTTTCAGGTAAGCAAGAGCGCGAAAGTGCAATTGATGCAATTAGCGCATCGACTAAAGAGAGCGTTAGCGCAACTTTTGTTGGCCGTGAAAAGGAAGTCCCAGCGGCTTTCCGTTCATTGACTAAGAAGCTAGTTCGCCAGCGCGTTCTTCGCGACAAGATTCGTATGGATGGCCGTGGACTTCGCGACATCCGTGCCCTTTCCGCCGAGGTAGAAGTTATTCCTCGCGTTCACGGTTCAGCAATTTTCGAACGTGGCGAGACACAGATTCTTGGAATCACAACGCTAAACATGCTCAAAATGGAGCAGCAGTTAGATACGTTGAATCCTGAAAATCACAAGCGTTACATGCACAACTACAACTTCCCACCATATTCAACTGGTGAGACCGGTCGTGTTGGTACACCTAAGCGCCGCGAAATCGGCCACGGTGCACTCGCTGAGCGCGCTTTGATTCCAGTTCTTCCAACACGCGAAGAGTTCCCTTACGCAATCCGTCAGGTCTCTGAAGCTCTTGGTTCAAATGGTTCAACATCAATGGGTTCTGTTTGTGCATCAACGCTTGCGTTATATAACGCAGGCGTTCCATTGCGCGCACCAGTTGCAGGTATTGCAATGGGTCTTATCTCTGACACAGTCGATGGCAAGGTCGAGTACGTTGCCCTAACCGATATTCTCGGAGCAGAAGATGCGTTCGGCGATATGGACTTCAAAGTTGCTGGAACAAAAGATTTTGTTACAGCTTTGCAACTAGATACTAAGCTCGATGGAATCCCAGCATCTGTTCTTGCTGGTGCTCTTCTTCAAGCTAAGGAAGCCCGTCTTGCAATCCTTGATGTAATGAACGAAGCAATCGATGGCCCAGATGAGATGAGCCCGTTTGCTCCACGTATTATCTCAGTCAAGATTCCAGTAGATCAGATCGGTGCAGTAATCGGACCTAAGGGCAAGATTATTAATCAAATTCAAGATGAAACTGGCGCAGATATTTCTATCGAAGATGATGGAACGATCTACATCGGCGCAGTCGATGGCCCATCGGCCGAAGCTGCACGTGCCCAGATCAATGCCATTGCTAACCCACAAATGCCAGAAGTTGGCGAGCGTTACTTAGGTACCGTCGTGAAGCTTGCAGCATTTGGTGCCTTTATCTCACTAATGCCAGGAAAAGATGGCCTTCTACATGTATCTCAGATTCGCAAGATGCATGGCGGAAAGCGCATTGAAAACTTGGAAGAGGTCATGAAGGTTGGCGACAAGATTCAAGTTGAAATCGGCGAGATTGATCCAAAGGGCAAGTTGTCTTTGGTTCCAGTTCTTGAAGATGGAACAACTGGTTCTGCTGAATAAATGACAGTACGTCGCTCAGTTTTACCTAGCGGTCTGCGTATCGTTACTGAAGAAGTTACTTCGGTACGCAGCGCCGCGATTGGTATTTGGGTCAACGTTGGCTCAAGGGATGAGACCCC
>CAILBF010000220.1 GCA_903832395.1 uncultured Actinomycetes bacterium
CTGTACACGTATCTGGATCAATTCCGAAACGCTCCTTCACAACACGCTTTCCAGCTTTAACGCGTGCGGCAATTTCTGGGCGAACACGTCGCTGCTTATTTAATGTGCATTCACTTTGGGCAATGATGACTTTAGGCCCGCGAGTTTTACCTGTGAGCGCTTCCTTCATTAAGTCACGCATTTCACTTACGCGATAAGTATTTTGTACCGTCTTAACCCACTTGACGCCAATACCTCTTACGGCATTTTCAATTGGGTGCTTGGTGGAACGTATTGTGTTCTCAGCCGTTGATGACAGTAGATCTTGGCCACCAGTTGCGGCACTGTAGGCGTTATCAACCACGATCATTACGCCGTCACTCTGATTAAACACCGCGTTACCGACTCCACTTGTTAGTCCGTTGTGCCAGAATCCACCATCGCCCATAAAACTAATTGTTCGCTTGTCACTGTCAGGATCGCTTAGCGCTGATGCGCCCGCTGCCCCTAGGCCATAACCCATCGTTGTTGCACCGATATTAAATGGCGGCAAGATTGAAAAAAGATGACAGCCGATATCTGCACTGATGTGGTGGCTACCAGTTTCACGCTCTGCCAATTTAAGCGCAGTAAAAATTGGTCGCTCTGGACATCCTGTACAAAATGATGGGGGTCTGCCATGGACTACTTCTGCGGGAATTACCGCAGAGATCGAGTTTGGCTTTTGCCCATCTGGACGAACTAGCGCGGGCAGATTTTCATTATCAATTAAGTGAGGGCCGTATTTAGTTACAAACTCTAAAATGCCTTTAACTACCGCGGCGGGAGTGTATTCACCTGCAGGTAACAAGAGATCCTTGCCATGTAACTTTGTCGCAATGTCTCCACGACGAAGCACTGCATGGATATTTTGCTCGATGTAATCGGGCTGGCCCTCTTCTACAAGCAGAATTGCTTTCTTGCTCTTTGCAAATTCGATAACTTCATCATCGATTATTGGGTATGTAACATTGAGAATATAAAGTGGGATTTTACTATTTCCGTATACATCCGATAGTCCGAGCAGTTGCAGTGCACGTATGACGGTGTTATATAGGCCGCCCTGCATAACGATTCCGAAATCCTGAGTTCCATCGAAAAAGACTTCATTGAGCTTGTTCTCTTTGATGAATTTCACCGCTGCTGGCCAGCGCTTGGTCATTTTTTCCTGCTCGTGAAGGAAGCTAGCAGGAGGCAAAACAATACGGCTTGTATCACGACGTGGATTTTCCATCGCCTCTTTTAACGTATATGGCGATCGAACATTATCTTTTGCAATGAAGCGGCCGTGTAAGTGGCAGGAGCGAAGTCGCAGTTGCAGCATGACCGGCGAATTGGAGGCCTCTGAAAGTTGGAAGCCATCTTCAACGGCGTCAACAATGGCAGTTAAATTTGGACGTGGATCTAAAAGCCAAATCTGTGACTTCATTGCAAAGGCGTGCGAGCGCTCTTGCATAATCGATGATCCTTCGCCGTAATCCTCGCCGACAATAATGAGCGCCCCACCGGTAACGCCACCTGATGAAAGATTCGCCAAGGCATCGGATGCAACATTTGTTCCAACAGTAGATTTAAAAGTTATTGCACCGCGCAGTGGGTAATGAACTGAGGCCGCTAGTGAGGCTGCAGCTGTTGCCTCGGATGCGCTATTTTCAAAGTGAATTCCAAGCTCATCAAGAATCTCTTTAGCATCGCCTAGTACATCCATAAGGTGAGAGATAGGTGCGCCTTGATAACCGCCTACATATGCCACGCCTGATTGGAGAAGCGCCTTTGTTACAGCCAGAATTCCTTCACCTAGAAACTCTTCACCTTCACCGATTCGAAGTTTTGTAACTTCAGCGGCAAACGAGCGCTCAGCCATGGCTCTCCATCCATAAGGGCAATAGACCCGTGTGGGCCAGCAAGTTTGGCAATTGTGCCAGTTGCCCCGCGCAGTGTCCACACCATTTTGACGGCCGTCACATCGCAAGGGGACTAGTCGATAACCCAAAAGCGCGCTAACCTCGCCCAGACGTTCGGTCCAAGAGGCGTTAACGACCACTAATAAGGAGAAATGAATGGCCAACTTATCGGCTCTTGCACAAGAGCTCGCATCTGGCGCAGTCCAGGTAATCGATTTAACCTCTCCGCTACATTCGGAGACACCGATTCTTACTCTTCCACCAGAGTTTGGTCAGACTGCAAAATTTAAATTAGAACAAATCTCTAACTACGATGAAAAGGGTCCGGCCTGGTACTGGAATAACTTCCATACTGGTGAGCACACAGGTACTCACTTAGATGCACCTAACCACTGGATAACTGGAAAAGATCTTGATGACGTTTCACAGATTCCACCAAGTCGCCTTATCGGACCTGCAGTAGTTCTTGATTTCGTAAAAGAGGCCGCAGCTAATCCAGATTTCCTTCTTGAGGTCTCACACATCGAGGCATGGGAAAAACAACATGGCGCGATTCCAAAAGGTGCGTGGGTTCTCTATCGTACTGGTTGGTCAAAGTTCGGTGATGATCCCGCTGCATTTGCTAATGCAGATGAAAATGGTCCACATACTCCAGGCCTTCCACCAGAGACTGCTGAGTATCTTGGAACTAAGCGTGACATTCTCGGCTTAGGTGTTGAGACTGTCGGTATCGATGCTGGCTTAGCATTTGGAATGAGCATTCCCTTTCCTTGTCAC
>CAILBF010000221.1 GCA_903832395.1 uncultured Actinomycetes bacterium
AGAAACACGGAGCTATCTATCAGGTCGGCAGTGATTACTATTTCTCTAATTCACCGCAGTCAGGTTTCGGTGGTCTTTCACATTTAAGCCGCGAAGCAATGGCGAAAATTTTTTCTGAAAGAGGCGGGGATCCGACCCTTGTAGGCAAGTTGGATCCACTTGACTGCCTTGTGTGGATGGCCAAACGCGAAGGTGAGCCTGGATGGCCATCTTCTTTGGGTGTTGGTCGACCTGGTTGGCACATTGAGTGCACAGCTATCGCTCTGGAATATTTACGTCCGGATCCAGATGGAAATTCATTGATAGATATTCAAGGTGGCGGAAGCGATTTAATATTCCCTCATCACGAAATGTGTCGCTCTCAAGCTAAAATTTTAACTGGAAAAGAACTTGCGTCGACCTATGTGCATGCCGGGATGATTGGCTTAGATGGCGAGAAAATGAGTAAGAGCAAAGGAAATCTAGTTCTGGTCTCCAAGCTTATTGAGCGTGGCGTGGATCCGATGGCAATTCGATTTGCCTTAATGATGCATCACTACCGCGATGATCAAATGTGGAGCGAAGAGATTTTGTCGAGAGCCGAGCAGTCACTTTCACGATTACGCACAGTCTTGGCCTCCGAGCAGATCGCCTCGACCACAACAGTCACTGAAAATATTATTAGCGCCTTATCTAATGATTTAAATACGCCAGCGGCTTTGGAAGCAATCGATAACTGGGTACAGGAAGGTCTGGATGGAGGCTCCGGAGGAGACTCAAAGGAGTTTAAACAAACTCTGGATGCGTTACTTGGCCTTGAGCTTTAATCTTTAGTCCGCCTACGCAGGTATCGCTCAAATTCTTTAGCGATCATGTCACCTGATATCTCTGGAATATCGGCAGCATCCTTGGATTCCTCTAAAGTTTTTATGTAATCGGCAACATCGCCATCTTCTTTAGCCAACTCATCAATCTCTAACTCCCAAGAATCCGAAGCAGATGCAAGATCCTCTTGTGGAACATTCACTGTCAAAAAATCCTCCAGTGCGTGGATAAGAGATAGTGAGGCCTTTGGAGATGGGGCATTAGATGCGTAATGCGGCACTGGTGCCCAAAAAGAGAGTGCATCGATTCCGCGCCTAAAAGCGCCATCGGTGATTGCACCTAGAATTCCAGTTGGTCCTTCATATGAGGACATGGAAATATTGAGTCGATTAGCGATCTCCGGACTTGCGGCAGTTACATTTACAGTGATGGGTCGGCTATGCGGAATATCTGCCAGCAAAGATCCAAGACATATAATTAGACAAACCTCAAGATCATCAGCTAAATCTAAAAGTTCATGAGTGAATCTTTTCCAGCGCATCGAAGGTTCTATTCCTTTAACGATAACTAAATCGCGCTCGAATTGCGGCAGAACTAATCCATAAATCTGGGTATTGGGCCATGTGATATTGCGATTGCCAGTCTCATCGGTGGAAACCGTAGGACGATTTACTTGGAAATCATAAAAATCTTCCGTGTCAAGGTCGGCAATTAAAACAGGAACAGTCTCTGTGGAATCATCATGCCAAGCAGAAAGTAAGTGATCGAGTGCCCCCGTGGCGGCTTCGCCCGCATCGTTCCAGCCCGAGAATCCAACAACCATTACCGGATTTCTTAAGGTCGGAATTTGTTGAATCTCCACATCGACAAACCTTACGGTACCCTCGCGCACGTGAGTAACACTAAAACACCAGTATTTTTCGAGGCCGTTTTCTTTGATATGGATGGACTCTTAGTGGACTCGGAACCTTTGTGGCTTGAGTCCGAGAGCGAGATTACTGCGCGATACCAATATGAGTGGACCCATGCCGACCAAGTGGCGTGCTTGGGGGGCCCGCTCTCACGGGTTGGTGAGATTATGTTTGAGCGTTGTAGTGCAGAGACTCCAGAGTTCTTTACCCAGACTCTTATTGAACTTCAAACGAAGAAATTACGGGGGAAGACACCGATGATGCCGGGCGCACTAGAGATTGTGCGCGAGTTGCAAGCCAAGGGAGTTGCGACCGGATTAGTGTCTGCAAGCCCGAGAGTTATCGTTGATGCAGTTCTAGAAAACTTGGGGGGCAACCCTTTCCCGTTTTCAATCAGCTCCGATGATGTGTTGAATACAAAACCACATCCAGATGCCTACTTATTAGCGGCGAATAAATGCAATGCCGACATATCCCAAACTCTCGTTTTTGAAGACTCCCTAACTGGAGTTAGCGCAGCTAAGGCCAGCGGTGCCTGGCTCATTGCCGTTCCGCATTTTGTCACCGTTCCGGAGAGTGCGCGGGTTCGAAGTATTAAATCGCTTGAGCAAATTACTTTTGCGAAACTAGAAGGCCTCTATGCGGATTTCACTTCAACTATCTAAATAACGTGGGCGGGACAGATTGTTTTAAAGAAGCACCAGTCACATAATCTGCTTGGTTTCGGTGGCCAATAATCCTTCTCGATTGAAATAAAGATGTCATCAGCAGTTCGTTGCAGAAATTTTTCCGCGGAGGCTAAATCCGCTAAAGTTGGATTACTTTTTACTAACTTTCCATCTCCTAGATAGATCAGTTGCAGCAGTCGGGGGAGAACTCCATTTGTTTTCCAGTAGAGAAGTGCGTAGACGCGGAGTTGGAATAGGGCTTTTTCTTCCCAGCCTGGTTTCGGAGATTTTCCAGTTTTATAATCAATAATCCGTACTTCTCCAGTTGGAGCAATATCTAATCTATCCACGTATCCATGCAAATAAACTTGCGGACTAAAATCATTTTCAAGGTGCATTTCGCGGTGAGTTGCTTCGAAAGTTGCTGGCGCCTCGAGAGTGAAATAGGTAGTGATGAGCGATGCGGCTCGATCGAGCCACTCCTTCTCATTGGTAACCATCTCGGCAAGTACTGGCTTTGCTGCAACTTGATCGCGCCATCGAGATGGCAGAAGTTCTATTGCAGTTAATTCTGTTCGATCAACGGGCAAGTTTTCAAAGAGGTCATGTAAAACTGTGTGTACTAAAGTTCCGCGTTCTGCATCCAGGCTAGGAGGTTGTGACAATTTATCGATAGCACGGTATTTATAGAGCTGAGGGCAGTTGTTGTAATCGTTAACGGCACTCGGGGATAACCGCAGTCTGGGATCGGTACTCACGTGATGCAAGGTACCCGTACTTCGAGGATATTTTTCGCCTAAGATACTCTCGTGTCTAATTTAGGATATTTCGCCGATGGAGATCGAATTCAATTGACCGACCCCAAAGGTAAGTTGTATAGCTTTACGATTGTTTCGGGTAAAGAGTGGCACACCCATAAAGGCTGGATTACGCACGATGATCTCATTGGCATGCCCGAGGGCTCTGTTGTCAGCACAACTGCTGGACTTAAATTCACTGCCTTTAAACCCCTCTTAGCCGATTACGTTTTGACGATGCCTCGAGGAGCGACGATCGTCTATCCAAAAGATGCGGCGATGATTGTAGGTCTTGCCGATATCTATCCCGGAGCCCGAGTTCTAGAAGCTGGCGTTGGAAGCGGTGCGTTAACTATTTCATTGCTTCGAGCAGTTGGCACTAGCGGAAGTGTTCATTCGGTTGAGCGCAGAGTTGATTTCGCCGAGAACGCTCGATCAAATGTGAGTAACTACTTTGGTGAATTTCCAGATAATTGGACACTCACGGTTGGTGATTTACAGGATCAGGAAGTTGTCGATAGTTACGACCGCGTAATTTTGGACATGCTTGCCCCGTGGGAGTGTGTTGATCTTGGAGCTAAAGCGTTACGCCCCGGGGGAGTATTCATGGCTTACGTTGCTACAACGACTCAGCTTTCAGTTACTGCAGAGGCGATCAAA
>CAILBF010000222.1 GCA_903832395.1 uncultured Actinomycetes bacterium
CGGCTGATATAGACGCCATTTTTTAACCGTGGATAGGTTCCTTGGTGTAGCGAGATTACCTCGCTCTGCAAACCTGCTTCCTGGATGCATGCTTTCGTGGAGGCATTGCCTTCTGCAAGTGAATCACTGCAGGCGGTTAAGTTCTCTGACTCGGTACTTTCTGAATATGTAGATCTCATGTGGCTAAGAGTGCGCAGTTAGTTTTAGTACTGCTTGCTTTCGTCCAATACGTGTGGAGCAAGGCCCAGATTAATTACTCTGCGTTAAGCCAGGCTCACGAAGCGTTGAGCGCCATCGTTGGGCACAAGGAAAACCCCAGTCCACATCGGACTAGGGCTTTCTCTACTGCTAGACGCTCACGTGTTCGGATACTTCGAAGTGAGCGAAATTTAATTACTAGGCTTTTTTAAGGAAAGTGCTGATCTTGGTGCCGCAGACTGGGCAAACACCTTTAGCTGTACGGCGACCTGAGTCACTGACGCTGATTGTGCCTTCGAAGTCATGCTTTTCTTTGCACTTCACGCAGTAAGCAGTTCCTTTGTATGTCTCTGCCATTCTCTTCCTCCACTCCACGCTTGCCATCCCAATGGGATGATCCCCGATTGGGGCAGGCGTTTATTAAGTATCACGATACTCTCGAGCCTTGATTATTACGCCTACCTAGGCTTACTTATTCAGGAGTTTTTTCAGCGCTTCGGGTAAAGCAAGGGCGGTTTCGGCCGCCTCGTAGCCATCCAAATAGGCACTGGCCACATCTGCCGTTGGAAATCTGGCCAGAATCGCCTTGAAACCCTCACCGTGGTCACTAATGTGAAGGTGAATCGCCTCATGGAAGAGAACGTAGTCAAGGGCATGGCTTGGGGCGCCCTTTAGGCGATCTGAAATGCGAATAGTGCGATCAACGCTCGTGCATGAGCCCCAGCGCTCGCGCATCGCTCGCCATGCCACATCTGACGGGCGGATTGTGATCTCTGGGGCTAACTCAAGGAGCAGTTCATCTATTCGCTGCGCCAGTGCACTCTCACTCATAGTGATTGCAGCCTCTTGGGCCCGTATTTTGGCGACCATCTCCGGGACCATCGCCCGTTCATCGGCCTTACTCATCCGTGCTGGGATTGAAACAACGATTCGACCGCCAGCCCGATAGGCCGAAATGTTCTTTTTGCGGCGCGTTGAGCGGATTACAACAATCTCACCCTCACTGATTCCAGGCAACGTTGCATCGGCATCTAAATCCGCGCCATCAGGAAGGTCATCGCGGAAGCTATCAAAACTCACGCACTGACGATATCTCCAGCCTTGAAAATAATGAGAAACCTCAACCACGTGTTGAGAGATTTTATCGTGTGCGCCGATTCTGCGCTTTCATATAAAGCCCATTACACGATAAAAAAGCTTTTTGTCAACGCTGTGTTCAGTTGATTCTCAGGCTGTTTCCATTTAGTTTACGTCTTACGAACTCCTCGGATAACCGTTCTTTATCAGCAAGGGGAAGGCTGATACAGATTGTGCGCCCGGGGAGTTCGCTTTTTTATGCCTTGGCGCAGAGTTGATTTTTCAGAGTACTGAGCCCCGATGTGATGCTGCAAGAGTTATTAAATCCTGAGTTTTTAAACCCTGACTTTAAAGTGAGGATAAGTCGTCGGGAATAGTAATACTAGATAAATAAATTTCGGGAGTTAGTAAGTCACTAGCCGTTGGCAAAATTCCACTCCAAATTTGATCACGGGATTGAATGTCTCGAAGTTTTCCAACGGAGTGCCAAAATGCTGAAGCTTCGCGTGCAAGACGCGGTGAGACTTCAAGACCAAAGAGATTTGCAAAGAGCTGTTGCGTTGGAGCAGAAGTTGCACGGCGACGACGCAACGTTTCTTGCAACGCTGACAAATTTGGTAAACGATCGCCAGCTGCCAATGCGACAACTTCTTCAGACCAGCCATCGACTAATGCAAGAACGGTTTCGAGTTTTGTCAGTGCATCACGTTGTGCTGGAGTTTCCTCTGGCGTGAAAATCCCCTCATTTAAAGCCATAGTAAAGCTCTCAGGATTAGTTGGATCAAATTCTCCAGAATCTAAATTTGATGCTTCAAAGATCTCTTGCGCTTTACTTTGAATTGCCGCGATATCTATATGAATTCCTTTTCCGTAATCTGAAATCGCACTACGGATATATGAAACTAGCCACGGGTTATGTGAAAATAATCGCGCTCCAGCACTCTCGCGAAGTGCATGGAAAATACGCACTTCATCGATCGGGATACTCAAATCTTGAGCCCATTCTTCGATATTTTGTGGAACGAGTGCAGGGTAAGCGGGATCAACAAGTGGAAGACCAACGTCGTGGATGCCCGTAGCATTGCCAGCCAAGCCACCGATCGATTGGCCTAACTGGGTAGCGATAAGTGAGCCAATAAACGAGCGCAGAAGTGTGGCAATCATCCCCACGGGAATCTGCATTGAGTCCTCGGTTGAGAGATTTTCGCTACCGCCTGCAGATTCTTGAAGAAGTTCGGAGATGGCAGTTGTTAAACCAAGTGCTAACGGTTCTACTGAAACCTGCCAACCAGCAAGAGTCGAGTCGACCCAATCAGTTCGGGCTAAAGCGCTGTTTCCAATGAGTTCTGATTGTGGAAAATAGACAACATCATTGAGCCAAAGTTCGGCGATTGAAAACGCCTCAACAATTTTGGCTGCATCGTTAGCACCGACTGGTGCTGAACCTTTTAAAAGTACGGTCTTCTTGGCAGTATCTCGCACAGTATTTTTAGGAAGCGTTTCGGCAGATGTCGTAAAACCTGCACCGTCCATTCCAATTTTTGAAAACTGCTCCTGAATCTTTTGCTGCATTTGTTGCATCATCGCAGCAAAATCTACGGACTCGTCGCCGTTATTCTTTTCAGCGTCGTCCGAATTTTCGGGTGTAAAACCAAATGGTGACATGGATGTAATCCTCTCAGCCATACAACCGCTCGACCACCCCTTTTCTTCCCACATTTGAAACCCATTTCTCAAGGGGTTCCGCTAGAGCGGCTTTTTAATCCTGGTGGCAAAGAATTTGTGCGGGCGGTGGCATCGAAGCCGCGATAGGCTGAGAACATGTCAAGTGCAGCTACGGCCCTAATTTGGTGGATTGTTCCAGCAATAGGCTTAATTGGCGGTCTCAGCTACGTAATCTGGATTTCAAAATTCCAAACAAAGTATCAGCAGGAAACCCAGCGCTCGGTCGGTCAGTTTCAGCGTTTTCAAGACTCGCTTCGCGATTCGCAGGCCCGTGATGCCGAAACTTCCACCAAAACCGAACACCTGGATGAATCCCCTCTAAATCCAGAACTGCGCAAATAAAACAGATTTCCTGTGCGCTACTCACCGCTTCCACGCTTTGCCGTAGCCGTCCTTAGTATTTTCTTTCTCTTTGCTCTTGTTGCTCCGTTGCCATTTGCCATCGTTTTACCGGGAAGTGCCGATAATATTTTTGGGAAAATTCTTAATATAAAGAATCAAAAATCATATAGTGCCACCGGGCGTTTAGATTTGATGTCAGTGCGCGTCACAAATCCCGCTAATTGGATTATCGGACCCGAAGTTCTTTACTCATGGATTCGAACTGACGAAGCCGTCTATCCCCGTGCCGCTATTTATCCGCCCGGAACCACTACCAGCTCTGAAAAGAAAGTTGCCGCTGCGGATATGAGTTCGTCCCAGAGCAAAGCCATTGGTGCCGCTTTTAATTTTCTAAAGAGCAATCCGGATCTGGGCGTGACACCGCATCAACTCAACGCAAAAAATATTTATTTTGATGTCAAGCGTACGGGTGGCCCAAGTGGTGGAATGATTTTTTCAATCGGCGTAATCGAACTATTGACTCCGCTGGATATTTTGCATGGTCGACACATTTCAGGCACGGGGACTATTGCCGTTGATGGCACCGTTGGCCCAATCGGCGGTATCAACGAAAAGATTCGGGCCGCCAAAAAAGCTGGAGCTCAAATTTTTCTAGCCCCCGAAGGCAATCGAGCCGAAGTTACCTCGCCCTCGGAAGGCATAAAAGTAATTTTTGTGGCCTCCCTTACAGATGCAGTTAACGCCCTTATGGCGCAGGGATAATCCCCAAAAAGCTCACTATTTCGCCGATGGTAGGCCCGCTCTCGTTGCGCTAGCGTTGACCCATGATGAGTAATGCAGCCCCCCAGTTCAACTTCAAGCGCCGTATCGGACCACTTCCAATCACTATCGCAATTTTGGTAGTCATTTTAGTTGCCCTTATTTCATTAAGTGGCTTCTACGCTGATTGGCTCTGGTTTAAGTCGGTAAGTTTCACTTCGGTATGGTCAACGGTTTTGCTAACAAAATTCACTCTATTTGTAGCAGCTGGAGTTATAACGGCAGCAGTAGTTCTACTCAACATCATCATTGCATATAAGCGACGTCCTCTCTATGTCCCTATGTCTGTAGAGGCAGATAATCTTGAACGCTACCGTGCCCAAATCGAACCGATAAAGCGTTGGGTAGTTATTGGTTTAGGCGTTGCTCTCTTTTACTTTGCAGGATCTTCCGGGTCTTTGTTGTGGTCAAAGTGGCTCCTTTTCAAGAATTCAACTTCCTTTGGTGTTAAAGATCCTCAGTTCCATATGGATATCTCTTTCTTTGCTTTCCGCCTTCCATTCTGGCAAACCCTTATTGCGTGGGGAATTTCGACGTTCATTCTTTCAATAATCGCGTCGGCCGTAGTCCACTACATTTACGGTGGAATTCGTCTTCAAGTTCAAGAAGATCGCACAACTGTTGCTGCGCGCGTGCAACTTTCAGTTCTACTTGGTGGCGTTGTTTTACTTAAGGCTGTTGCATATTGGTTCGATCGTTACGCCCTTGCCTTAAAAGATAGCAAGCTCATAACCGGTTTAACGTATACCGATGTCAATGCCGTTCTGCCAGCTAAAGCCATTCTGGCTGCAATCGCAGTCGTTTGTGCACTCCTATTTTTTGCAAATATTGTTCGTCGCTCTTGGATTCTTCCTGCAGCGGGCACTGGGCTTCTTGTCATTTCATCAGTACTAATCGCCGGAATCTATCCAGCGGCGATTCAAACTTTCCAAGTAAAACCAAGTGAATCCTCAAAAGAAGCCCCTTTTATCCAGCGCAATATTGATGCAACGCGCACGGCTTACGGCCTAAATAATGTGACTGTCACTGATTATCAAGCAACTCTTACAACTTCTGCCGGCCAACTTTCAAAAGATGCGGCAACTATTGCAAATATCCGTTTGATGGACCCAAACGTTCTCTCGGCGACTTTCCGCCAACTTCAGCAAATTAAGCCTTATTACAGTTTCCCTGACTCATTAGATATCGATCGCTATGTGGTCAATGGAGTAAAACGTGACACAGTCGTTGCCGTACGAGAGTTAAATATCGCTGGCAACCCATCACGTAACTGGATTAATGACCACCTTGTTTATACTCACGGCTTTGGTTTTGTTGCAGCCTTTGGAAACACTGTTGATGCCGATGGAAAGCCCTCATTTGCCGTTGGCGATCTACCACCAACTAAGGGGCTCGGAAAGTTCGAACCTCGTGTTTACTTTGGTGAAAATGTTCCTGATTACTCCATTATCGGTGGTGTAAAAACAAATACTCCAGTCGAGTTCGACTATCCAGATGATACGTCGGCTAATGGACAAAGGAACTTCACCTATACAGGAACTGGCGGCGTACCCGTTGGATCACTTGTTAATAAATTAGTTTTTGCGCTTAAATATCAGGAGCAACGTATTTTGCTTTCATCCTTAATTAATAAGGATTCAAAGATTCTCTTTAATCGCAATCCTCGCGAGCGTGTAGCAAAGGTTGCCCCATGGTTAACTCTCGATGGTGACCCATATCCTGCTCTAGTTGACGGCAAGGTCTTATGGATTATCGACGGATATACAACTAGCGCTGGCTACCCTTATTCACGACAGACCTCACTATCGAGTGCGACATCGGATGCATTAACTGCAAATTCAAATGCCGTGACACCTCAGGGCAACGAAAACATTAACTACATACGTAACTCCGTTAAAGCAACGGTAGATGCTTACGACGGAACGGTAACTTTGTACCAGTGGGATGCTAAAGATCCCGTTCTAGCTACCTGGAGCAAGGCTTTCCCTGGCACCGTCACACCGAAGTCGAAGATTTCCAAAGAGCTTATGGCTCACATCCGCTACCCCGAAGATATGTTCCGAGTTCAACGTGAAATCCTTTCTTCGTATCACGTAAAAACTGCTGCAGCCTTCTACGGTGGACAGGATTTTTGGCGCGTTCCTCGGGATCCATCAACTTTCGGAGCTAACGCAAGTGCTCAACCTCCATACTTCTTAACTTTGCAAATGCCTGGTCAGACAAGTCCGGAGTTCGCAATGACTACCCCATTTGTCCCACGCGGTGGTCGCGAAAACTTATCGGCTTTCGCAGTTGTGAACTCTGATGCTGGTCCTAACTACGGCAAGATAACTGTCCTTCAACTTCCTCGAAGTACTAACGTTGCCGGACCTTCACAAGTTGCATCAAACTTTGAAGCTAAACCTACGGTTGCCAACTCTCTCTCACTGTTACGTCAAGGTGGTTCAGATGTAGTGCTTGGTAACTTGCTGACACTTCCAGTTGGTGGTGGACTGTTGTATGTGCAACCTGTGTATGTACGTGCGACAGCAAACAGTGCTTCGTATCCGTTACTACAAAAAGTTCTCGTCTCCTTCGGTGATCAAATCGGATATGACGACACATTGAAGGGTGCACTCGATCAAGTCTTCGGTGGTAACTCTGGAACAACTTCATCGTCCGTAAGCACATCAACTACCACTGGAACAACGAATAACTCACTTGCGAGTGCACTGGCTAGTGCTAAGCAAGCCCTTAGTGATGGTCAAGCCGCCCTTGCAAAGGGTGACTTCGCCGCTTACGGTCGAGCACAAGATCGATTGAAATCTGCGATTGCATCGGCAATAGCTGCACAAGTTAAGAAATAACTATCGATTTGGTCTTTATCTAACGAGCCCATAAGATTGCGGTTACCGACGCGGGGTGGAGCAGCTCGGTAGCTCGCTGGGCTCATAACCCAGAGGTCGTAGGTTCAAATCCTGCCCCCGCTACTAACGTATAAAAGGCCCTCAGGGGTCTTTTTTACTTTCTCCTTTAAACTACCTTCATGCGAATGCAATCCCCGAAGCGAGCAATTCTCGTGATTGGATTGTGCTTAGCCCTCAGCATTGGAGGGTTTGTTGTGAAGCAGAACCTTCATTCCTCTTCATCACCTTCACCAACGCCATCGCGCTCACCTGTTCAGTACACGCCTCAACCAACTCCCTCCGTGTCTGCTTCACCTCTCCCGACTTCAACCCCGAGCATGTCATTGGTGGTTCCGGCCTCATGTGCGGCAACGAAGATTCTTAATGAGATCTCGTTAAGAATTCCTAAATCTGAGGTCATCGATACTAAATGGCAACCCTCCCCTGGTACTGAATTAGCCGATGTGCTTGGTAATGGAGGAATAGCGTGCAGTTACGGCATTCAAAGGGCTGAAATTGGCACAACAATAATGTGGGTTGATAACTCCACATCGCTATTTGAAAATCATGTAGCAAGTTGGGTTGCGAAAAACTACAAAAAAATTGATATAGCAGGCGTGGAAGAAAGCGCTGCCTATTTCTTATATAAACCTCAATCAACAACTAACGAGTTCCACATATGGACGCTAGATATTCTCATTCATGGGATGTGGATCCAAGTGAGTGCAACATTCCTAAACTCAATTGATGAAGGAGCCTCCCTTATCAAAGCTGCTATTGCATCAGCTACTGTTTAAGAATTAGCGCTTTAACTTACTTAATGCGTAGTGAGTTAGTTACAACAAATAGGGATGAGAGCGCCATAGCGGCAGCGGCATAAATTGGCCTCAAGAGACCAAG
>CAILBF010000223.1 GCA_903832395.1 uncultured Actinomycetes bacterium
GGAGCCACGATTCCAGATCACTTAAAAGAGGCGGGGGAGCTGCGTATCAATCACGGCCAAGCATCCCTGGAAGAGCTCGGCTCACTGGCAGTTCCACCTATGACTAAAGATGCTATCGCTGGTCGCATCCGTCGATTGCTTGCAATGGCTGATAAACGTGCCAGTGAACTCGGAATTCCCGATACCGAGAGTGGGCTATCACCTGATTTGTTGAATTAAACACTCTTTCTAAGCGGGAGTGAGGACTATGCCCACTGATAGGATTCATCCCAAGGTCCCAACGTTGTGGCAGCAATTCAAACCACCAACCGTTGGGTTTTTTATTCGAAAGCCCTCCATGAGTAGCAAGGACGAATTTGATGATTAATGTCGGAATCAATGGCTTCGGTCGCATCGGTCGTAACTTCTTTCGCGCCAGCCTTACCAATCCAGATATCAATATCGTGGGAATCAACGACCTCACACCTAATAAGACGTTGGCACACCTTCTTAAATACGACTCAATCCTGGGCCGCCTAGGTCTTGAAGTAACTTTCACCGAAGATTCAATCACGGTAGATGGAAAGACGATCAAAGTATTCTCAGAGCGCGATCCAGCTAACTTGCCTTGGGGCTCAATCAAGGCCGATGTCGTAGTTGAATCAACGGGCCACTTCACCAAAGCTGCCGATGCTGGAAAGCACATTGCATCTGGAGCTAAGAAAGTTATTATTTCGGCGCCAGCCTCCGATGAAGACATCACGATTGTCATGGGCGTAAACCATGAAAAGTACGATCCAGCAAACCACCACATTATTTCTAACGCCTCATGTACAACAAACTGCCTAGCTCCAATGGCTAAAGTTCTAAACGATAACTGGGGCATTGTTAAGGGCTTGATGACAACGATTCATGCGTACACAAATGATCAAGTTATTCTTGACTTCCCACACCAGGATTTGCGCCGCGCACGTGCAGCGGCAACTAACATGATTCCAACCTCAACGGGCGCGGCTAAAGCAATCGCACTTGTTTTGCCAGAACTCAAAGGCAAGCTCGATGGTTATGCCATGCGCGTCCCAATTCCAACGGGCTCAGCAACTGATTTGACGGTCGAACTAGCTAAAGAGGCAACGGCTGCAGAGATTAATGCCGCTATGAAGGCCGCTTCAGAGGGTTCACTTAAGGGTTATTTGACCTACACGGAAGATCCAATCGTCTCGTCAGATATCGTCACGGATCCATCCTCATGTATCTTCGATTCAGGTTTAACGAAGGTAATCGGCAATCAAGTAAAGATTGTCGGCTGGTATGACAACGAGTGGGGTTACTCAAACCGTCTCGTCGACTTGATCAGTTATGTAGGCAAGACGCTTTAATGCCAAATCTTGCAGATCTTGATGTAGGTGGGAAGCGAGTATTTCTTCGCTGTGATCTGAATGTGCCATTAAAAGATGGTTCAATTAAAGATGACGGTCGAATCAAAGCCTCGCTTCCAACTATTCAACTTTTGCTAAAAGAGGGCGCATCGATTGTGATTGCTGCGCACTTAGGGCGCCCAAAAGGCGTGCCTGCCGCCGAGTTTTCATTAGCGCCAGTTGCTAAACGTCTTGGAGAATTGTTAGGTCAAGAGATTATTTTCACCGGCGAACTCACGGGGGAGTCAATTGCAAAGACTGCACAAGCTCTCATCCCGGGGCAAATTCTCTTGCTCGAAAATATTCGCTTTGATGCCGCTGAAACAAGTAAAGATGAGGCCGAACGTTTAGTTTTTGCTAAGCAACTTGCCGAACTTGCCGACGTATATGTCGGTGATGGTTTTGGCGCAGTGCACCGCAAACACGCATCAGTCTTTGACTTACCTCAACTGTTGCCACATGCAGCTGGGCTACTCATTGCCGCCGAAGTAGAAGTGTTAAAGAAACTGACACAGAATCCCGCCCGCCCTTACGGCGTTGTACTAGGGGGCGCGAAAGTCTCAGACAAACTCGCAGTCATTGAAAATCTTCTTGGCAAGGTCGATGTCTTGGCCATCGGTGGGGGAATGGTATTTACTTTTCTTGCCGCTCAAGGCAAAGAGATTGGCACTTCGCTCGTCGAGATGGAAATGATTGATACGGTCAAGGGATTAATTCATAGTGCGCAAGCAAAGGGCGTAAAACTTGTTCTTCCCACTGACATCGTTGTCGGGCCTAGCTTTAGCGCCGATGCATTACCAACTGTAGTTGGCGTTGATGCGATCCCAGCTAATCAAATGGGCCTAGATATTGGACCGGAATCTGCAGCTGCCTTTGCAACTGAGATTGAAAAATGCGTAACGGTTTTTTGGAACGGTCCAATGGGCGTCTTCGAGTTTGCTAACTTTGCCGCTGGAACCAAGGTCGTTGCCGCAGCGTTAACTAAAGTTTCAGGCATCTCCGTCGTAGGCGGTGGAGATTCAGCGGCTGCAGTCCGAGCTTTAGGCTTTGCCGACTCTGATTTTGGATATATTTCAACCGGTGGTGGCGCATCGCTTGAATACTTAGAGGGCAAGGAACTTCCTGGCCTAGTGGCTTTAGGGTTATAAGGAGATAAGCAATGCGTAAACCGTTAATGGCTGGCAACTGGAAGATGAATTTGAATCACCTTGAGGCCATTGCTGTTGCCCAAAAACTGGTTTACTCACTCAACGACAAAGATTTTGATGCCGTTGATGTCGCAATTATTCCGCCCTTTACTGATATTCGTTCGATCCAAACGCTTATTGATGGCGATCGCTTGCGCTTAACGTATGGCGCACAAGATTTATCTCCTGAGGCAAATGGCGCATTTACTGGAGACATCTCGGGCTCGATGTTGCACAAACTCGGTTGCACATATGTTTTAGTCGGTCACTCCGAACGACGCGCAATTCATGGTGAGTCTGACACGCTAATTAATCGCAAGATGAAGGCCGCGCTTGCGCACGAGATGATTCCTATTTTCTGTGTAGGTGAAGAACTTTCAGTACGTGAATCTGGTGCACATGTCAGTCACGTCATTCGTCAGATTCGTGCTGGTCTTGAAGGTCTAAGCAAGCCAGATTTGAAGAAGATAGTTATTGCATACGAGCCCGTTTGGGCGATTGGTACTGGAAAAGTTGCAACGCCAGAGGATGCTCAAGAAGTCTGCGCAGCTATTCGCGAAGAGGTTGAAAATATCGGTTCACCTGAAATCGCCGCCGCGATGCGCATCCTTTATGGGGGCTCAGTGAAATCGCTGAATGTGGCTGAGATTATGGCCAAGCCCGATGTAGATGGCGCCCTTATAGGCGGGGCAAGCCTGGACCCGGAAGAGTTGGCAAAGATTGTGAAGTTTTACGCGCAAGGCTAAGTAAGTACCAGGTCCAAATTGAAGGTATCCTTACCCTCTACGAAACAAGGAGTTTATTAACCGTGAAACTAGCTCTCTCAATCTTATTAATCATCACGAGCGTCTTGATGATCCTTTTAGTCCTTCTTCATAAGGGCAAGGGAAGCGGACTCTCAGATTTGTTCGGCGGTGGAATTTCCTCCAACTATGGCGGTTCATCCGTTGTAGAGCGCAACCTTGATCGCATCACAATCGTTGTTGGTGGCCTTTGGTTTGCTTTCGTTGTAGCTCTAAGTCTTGTTCTCAAGTAAATCTTTTTAATTACATTAGTTTTAGGGAGTAGTTAATGGCAAGTGCAATTCGCGGAAGCCGAGTCGGCGCCGGTCCAATGGGCGAAGCAGAGCGCGGCGACTCTATCGCCCGTGCTTACGTTTCATATTTTTGTGCCAATGGACATGAAGTCCGTCCATCCTTTGCGGTGGAAGAGACTGTAGTTATTCCAGCTGAGTGGGACTGCCCAAAGTGCGGCTATCCAGCAGGACGCGATCGCAATAACCCACCCAGCCCAATTAAGAATGAGCCTTACAAGACCCACCTTGCCTACGTAAAAGAGCGTCGTACCGATGCAGAGGGTGAGCGTTTGCTTGAAGAGGCCCTACGTAAATTACGCGGAGATGATGACTAAATCGCTTTAAGCGCGTCAAGAAGTTCGTCAATACCCACACTTCGGTTGATTAAGTTCAATCGCAAGAGTGGGTATTTTCTTTTCGCAAGGGCTGCAGCATCACCGAGGGCCTGCGCACTGATGAGAGTTTTAAAACCGAAGGATTGACCTGGGATTGCAAAATCCTGTGCAACATCGCCTGTGATTTGAAGGAAGGCACCGTTTTGTTGCCCACCTTTATGAAATTGACCCGTGGAGTGTAGGAAACGAGGACCCCAGCCAAAAGTGACTGGTCGATGCGATTTCTCAGAGAGCAAAGCGCGGAGCTCAACGATTTTCGCATCCGTTATTCGATCTAGATATGCCATGACGGCGATATAGCCATCGCTAGGGATTGCGTTAATGAAATTCTTAATCGCCGAAGTCAATGAATCACCGTTACCAAAGATTTCAATCTCACCATCTTGGGCATTTGGAGAAAAAGTGGGTAGAACGCCGGCCCACTGATCTAAGAGCGTTGCAGTTGCCGCTTTAGCTTCAGTGACGTTGGGTTGGTTAAATGGATCTATTCCAAGGGCTACACCAACAAGGGCTGTGACCCACTCCCAGATAATAAACTGCGAAGCTAAGTCACTTTCAATTACAAGGTCGGCTACTCCAGCATAGGCAACGGAAAAAGTATCTGCGTTGGTGCCAGCCTCAATCACAATCGGTAGGCGACCAACTTGGTTTTTGCCAGTTGACTCAGCAACCAACTGTTCGACCCAATCGCTCAAGCCCGGCATGCCAGAGCCACCATCGCAGAAGCTCATGTATTGATCGGCCTTATATGCAATTGCGTAGGCCATGTCTACGACCATTGTTGGATCTTTCAGAAAGGCGGCCTTTGTCTCACTGGCGTTATCGAGCAAAACGGAGACATCGACACCAATGAGCGCACTCGGCACTAAACCAAAGGCACTCAAGACACTAAAGCGTCCGCCAACATGTGGATCGGCATTAATGACGCTATAGCCGTCGGCCTTTGCGCTGCTATCTAGCGGAGAGCCAGGATCGGTAACAATGACGATGTAGTCCTGCGGGGCAAGGTTGGCATCTCTAAATAGTTTTTCAAAGAAAGCTCGTTGCGATGCCGTTTCAATTGTTGCTCCCGATTTAGAACTAACCACGACTAACATTTTTGATGCATCGCTATTGGCAATGTGGGCAATGTAATTAGGGTCAGTGGAATCGAGGATGAAGAGTTCGCGGTTGTATGTGCGTGCAATTACTTCTGGCCCAAGAGAGGAGCCGCCCATTCCACATAAAACCACGGTCAATTTATCGCGATGTTTGGCAGAGAGGGCATCTAATGCAGGTAATAAATCGCGTGAGGCTTCAGGTAAATCAATCCAGTTGAGGCGAACTGCCGCCTCGATCGCTGCTTCTGCGCCCCACAGTGTTGCATCTTTGCGAGCTAAACGTTCGTGGGCTGCAACGAGGGCAACATAGCGCGCATCGGCTCTATCGATTTGTAAAATTGCTTTGCCGGAAAGTCTGCTCATTGACGTTGAGCATCCGCTACTGAGCTCAAGAGACTATCCCACGCTTGGGCAAATTTCTTAACACCATCGATCTCCAACTCAGTGGTTACGGCGTTGAGCGAGATGTTAAGAGCCGAGAGTGATTTAAATACGTCAACTGCCGCAGCATAATTCTGCGTAATTGTTTCACCGCGAACTACTCCATGATCGATGACGGCATCAAGGGTATTTTGTGGCATCGTGTTAACGGTGTGCGGTGCAATTAATTCAACTACATATCGAGTGTCGTCATAGGCGGGGTCTTTGACTCCAGTAGATGCCCAGAGGGGACGTTGCTTATGCGCACCGCGTTCAATTTGAGCTAGCCAACGAGAGGATGCAAATTTCTCTTCAAATAATTGGTAGGCAAGGTGAGCATTTGCAATAGCGGCCTTACCAAGGAGTTCTAGCGCTTCGGGACTGCCGTTTGTTTTAAGAAGAGCATCAACGGCTGAATCGATACGACTGACGAAGAAAGAAGCCACCGAGTGAACGTGAGAGGGATTAGTCGCCGCTTCGATGCCGGCCATGTAAGCATCAATCACTGCGCCATAACGTTTAACTGAAAAAATTAGTGTGACATTGACTGAAATTCCCTCGGCAATAAGGGCAGTTACTGCGGGCAAACCTTCAAGCGTGGCTGGAACTTTAATCATGAGGTTAGGACGATCGATTATGCTCCACAACTCTTTACCCGCAGCGATAGTTCCGGCAGTATCGCCAGCTAATCGTGGATCGACTTCAATGCTAACGCGTCCATCAATACCCTTGCTTGAGGAATAAATATCGCGAAAGAGATCGCATGCATCTCTTACATCATCGGTCGTTAACTTCTTAACGCACTCATCAACGCTAACGTTTTTCAAAAGCGCAATATCACTGGCATATTCATCGGCGCCAGCTATCGCGGCGGCAAAGATACTTGGATTTGTAGTGACTCCAACAACTCCAGAGTTTGCGATTCGAGAGGGGAGTGAGTGAGGATCGGTTCCCGTTATCTTTGCCCGGGATAAGTCATCGAGCCAAATGGAAGTTCCGCCTTTGGCGACATCGTGAACGCTCACTTCAACGCAGCTTTGATTCGATTAGCGATATTGTCGACGTTGAAACCAAACTCATTGAAAAGGCGTTTGGCATCGGCCGAGGCACCGTAGTGTTCGAGCGAGATAGATATGCCAGCGTCTCCGATTAATTCACGCCATCCTTGAGCGATTCCGACTTCGATGCTTACCTTCAATTTAATTGATGCTGGAAGAACTGATTGCTTATAAGGATTATCTTGCTCGGCAAACCACTCAAGACATGGTGCACTCACGACGCGGACGTTGATCGCCTCGGCGGCAAGTGCGCTTTGCACATCAAGGGCCAATGAAACTTCAGATCCCGTTGCAATCAAGATGGCTACTGGATTCTCGCAATCCTTTAATACATAAGCACCTTTCGCCGTGCCAGTTGCTGGCGCACATACTGTGCGATCAAAGACGGGCAGATTTTGGCGAGAGAGAAGAATTCCAGCCGCTCGGTTCCGAATGATTATCGCTTTCCATGCCTCGGCCACTTCATTAGCATCTCCGGGTCTAATGACATCCAAACCAGGAATTGCGCGAAGGGCAGCAAAGTGTTCGATGGGCTGATGTGTTGGACCATCTTCGCCAACACCGATCGAATCGTGTGTCCAAACAAAAGTGGATGCAATATTCATAAGCGCCGCTAAACGAACGGCAGGGCGCATGTAATCGCTAAAGACGGCAAAAGTTCCGCCGAAAGATCGCGTCAGACCATGCAAAGCGATGCCGTTGAGAACCGATCCCATTGCATGTTCCCGAATTCCAAAGTGGATTATTCGCCCATAAGGGTTAGCGCCTTTGATTGCACTTGTTGCGGGAAGAAAAGATCCGCCGCCTTCGATGCTTGTGTTATTAGATCCAGCTAGATCGGCAGAGCCGCCCCATAGTTCAGGCAGAGTTTGGGCGATAGCATTAATAACATCGCCCGATGCGGCGCGTGTTGCAATATCTTTTCCAGGAGCAAATACTGGAATTGCTGAATCCCAGTTAGCGGGAAGTGATCGAGAGCGAAGACGTTGCAGTAGCGCAGCTTGTGCAGTGTTGGCATCGCGCCACTTTGCAAACTCTAAATCCCACATTGTGCGAAGTGAAGCGCCACGGGTCTTTACTTTACGCACGTGCGCTAAAACCTCGTCCGGCATAGCAAATTTTTCTTCGGGGTTTAAACCGAGAAGAGTTTTCGTTGCGGCGATCTCTTCATCTCCCAATGCCGAACCATGCGACTTACCTGTGCCA
>CAILBF010000224.1 GCA_903832395.1 uncultured Actinomycetes bacterium
ATGCGCACGGATTTGCCCCAAAGTGCACCTAAACCGTACCCTTGCCCTCCAGCCGCAAATGCGGGTACTTCTACTCATCTATCCCTACGGAGCTCACTTGTCTACAACAACACCAGTAATTGCAGTAAATGACATTGGATCGGCCGCTGATTTTCTAGCCGCAATCGAAGGAACAATTAGAAATTTCAATGACGGAGATTTAGTCACAGGAACAATCGTCCAGGTCGGTCGCGAAGAGGTTCTCGTTGACATCGGTTACAAGACTGAAGGCGTAATTCCTTCTCGCGAACTGTCAATTCGCCACGATGTAGACCCAAATGAGATTGTAAAAGTTGGCGAAAGCATTGAAGCTCTCGTTCTACAAAAGGAAGACAAAGAAGGTCGCCTCATTCTTTCCAAGAAGCGCGCACAATACGAGCGTGCATGGGGAGATATCGAAGGCAAGAAAGAGCGCGATGAAGTTGTCATCGGAACTGTTATTGAAGTTGTTAAGGGCGGACTCATCGTCGACATCGGACTTCGCGGCTTCTTGCCAGCATCCCTTGTTGAAATGCGCCGTGTTCGCGACTTAACGCCATACATTGGCAAGCAGGTTGAAGCCCGAATTATCGAACTTGATAAGAATCGCAACAACGTTGTTCTCTCACGTCGTGCATTCCTTGAGCAGACTCAATCTGAATCACGCACTACTTTCCTTAACCAGCTTCAAAAGGGTCAAGTTCGCACAGGTGTTGTCTCATCTATTGTGAACTTCGGAGCTTTCGTAGATCTTGGTGGAGTTGACGGTCTCGTTCACGTCTCTGAACTTTCATGGAAGCACATTGATCATCCAGGTGAAGTTGTTGAAGTTGGCGACGAAGTTACCGTTGAAGTTCTCGAAGTTGATTTCGAGCGCGAGCGTGTATCCCTATCTCTTAAGGCCACACAAGAAGATCCATGGCAGGCATTTGCTCGCACACATACAATCAATCAGGTTGTTCCAGGTGTTGTGACAAAGCTTGTTCCATTCGGTGCATTTATCCGCGTACACGAGGGCATTGAAGGCCTCGTTCACATCTCAGAGCTGGCCGAGCGCCACGTTGAGATTCCAGAGCAGGTTGTTGCAGTTGATGACGAGCTCTTCGTAAAGATTATCGATATCGATCTAGAGCGTCGTCGCATCTCGCTTTCATTGAAGCAAGCTAATGAGGGACACGAGATTGAGATTGAAGCTTTTGATCCAACACAATATGGAATGGCTGCGCGTTATGACGCAGAGGGGAACTTCATCTACCCAGAAGGTTTCGATTCAGAGACTCAAGAGTGGAAGCCAGGACATGAAACTCAGCGCGAAGAGTGGGAGCGTCAATACGCCCAAGCTCAAGAGCGTTTCATGGCACATAAGAAGCAGAAGGCCGAAGCAAAGGCCGCAGATGCTGCAGCAACTCCTGAAGATGGCGCAGTAGAGGCCATCGCAGAGGCTGTAACAGCAGAATAAATACTTGAAGGAAAGGCCCGGCGTAACTGCCGGGTCTTTTTCTTTTCAAAGGAGTCCATTGAAGACGTGAGCTGTTGTCTTTTAACCTCACTTACTTCTAATGGACTCTCTTTGAAACAATCAAGACAAGCTGGCGCTATCCTTGTTGCATGCGCGTAATTGCCTTAACTGGCGGAATCGGTTGTGGTAAATCTTTGGCAGCCGAATACTTCGCCGACCATGGGGCGTTAGTAATTGACGCCGATCAATTGGCACGTGCAGCCATTGAACGAGGCTCGAGTGGTTTCGATGAAGTTGTTGCGATATTTGGTGACACAATTTTAAAAGATGGCGAAATAGACCGCCGAACTTTGGGCGAGATAGTTTTTAAAGATCCAAGCAAGAAAGCTGCGTTAGAAGCGATTATTCATCCGTGGGTGCGCAGCGAGTTCGAAGCTGCAGTTGCCTCGCTGACTGGAAATCAAACTTTGGTCTATGAGATTCCGCTTCTCTTTGAATCACATGGGGCCGATCGATTTGAAACTGTTATTACAGTTGAGGCCGATATGGACAAGCGCATTTCACGGCTCCGAGAAAAAGGCCTACACCTATCGGAGATTCAGGCTCGGATGGCGGCTCAAGCCTCACGCGAAGAGAGGGTCTCGATCGCCGACTTCGTCATAGAAAATAGCGGCTCCAAGGATGATTTGCTGCGCCAAGTGGAAAATATTTGGGAGGCCTTAACCACTTCTTCAAACTAGAATTACCCAATGCGCCCGATATCCGACTTACAACGACGGGTCGAGCCCTTTGAAGTCATCAGCGATTACATTCCAGCAGGCGATCAGCCAGAAGCGATAGCTGAAATTGCTCGACGCTTTCAAGCCGGAGAGCAAGATGTTGTTCTACTTGGTGCAACTGGTACGGGAAAATCGGCAACAACGGCTTGGTTGATTGAAAAACTACAGCGACCAACGTTGGTATTGGCGCCAAACAAAACTTTAGCTGCCCAGCTTGCCAATGAGTTTAGAGAGCTTTTGCCTAACAATGCCGTTGAGTATTTCGTCTCCTATTACGATTATTACCAGCCCGAGGCCTATGTGCCACAGACCGATACTTTTATTGAAAAAGACTCAAGTGTTAACGATGAAGTCGAACGCTTACGTCACTCAGCGACTAACTCTTTGCTTACTCGTCGCGATGTAATTGTCGTTGCCACTGTCTCCTGCATCTATGGTCTTGGTACCCCTCAGGAATATATCGATCGAATGGTTACCTTGAGGGTAGGGGAGGAGATTGAGCGAAACGCCCTCCTGCGACGTTTTGTAGATATTCAGTACAAGCGAAACGATGTTGCTTTCGAGCGTGGCACTTTCCGAGTGCGCGGAGATACCATCGAAATTATTCCGATGTATGAAGAGCTGGCAATTCGAATTGAAATGTTTGGCGATGAGATTGAAAAGATTTCAACGCTTCATCCACTCACGGGCGAAATCATGCGCAATGAGTCTGAAATGTATATCTTCCCAGCAACTCACTACGCGGCTGGTCCTGAGACCATTAAACGCGCAGTTGGCGATATTGAAGATGAGTTGCAAATTCAGTTGAATCTATTTGAAAAGCAGGGCAAGTTACTAGAAGCCCAACGCCTTCGCATGCGTACGACTTTCGATGTAGAGATGATGGAGCAGATTGGATTCTGTAGCGGAATTGAAAACTATTCACGGCACTTAGATGGCCGAGGACCTGGCTCTGCGCCGAACTGTCTGCTTGATTACTTCCCTGAGGATTTTCTCGTTGTGATCGATGAGAGCCATGTGACCGTTCCACAGCTGGGCGCAATGTATGAGGGTGATGCATCCCGAAAGCGCACCTTGGTCGAACACGGCTTCCGCTTGCCAAGTGCGCTCGATAATCGCCCATTAAAGTTCCCTGAGTTCCTAGAGCGCACTGGCCAGAAGCTTTACCTATCGGCAACACCGGGCAAATATGAGATGGCCAAAGTTAATGGCGATGTAGTCGAACAAGTTATTCGCCCTACTGGATTAATTGATCCACAGATTGTCATAAAGCCAATCAAGGGACAGATCGATGATCTCTTGAACGAAATTAGTATCCG
>CAILBF010000225.1 GCA_903832395.1 uncultured Actinomycetes bacterium
CAACTAATTGACTATTTACGCTTTAGAAATGCATACCAAATGCATTCCAGCTGAGTTCAGCCCATTCGGTTATCTGGTCCAAAACTGCTAATCTGCGCTCAAGCGCTAGCAACTAGCGCCGTGGGGCCTCTAGCTCAGTCGGTAGAGCAACGGACTTTTAATCCGTGGGTCGTCGGTTCGATCCCGACGGGGCCCACAATGCGATCGTCAGCACGGCGCGCTTGTTCCGCTTTCCACTTTTGTAAGACATCATTTACGCATGTCTAAATTGCGTACATACAGTGTCCTAGTTGTTGCAACTGCCCTATTAACGGCTTCAACAATAAGTGTTGTCACGGCTGCCGCCCCTAAAGTTGGAAGTGCTTGTAAAAAGGTTGGAACCTTACTCGATGCACCAGGCACAAGGTATGTCTGTCATAAAGAAGGTAAAAAATTAGTTTGGCGCATCTGGTATCCAGCCGCAGCTAAAAATACTTCAACGTCATCAACCGCGACAACGCCTGCGCCTGCGCAAAGCAAAACTCCAGCAGCCGCCGCAACACCTTCGAAGCCTCTTGTACAAAACCCAATTCCAATAACACTTCCGGTTTCTCCAATCGGAGCAATAACTTTTGAAAACATTACACAGCACATATCCGACATTCCGCGGGCTGCTTGGGATGCCGTGCAAAAAGTCATAGCCTCAAATTCTTTACCTTCAATTCCAACAACCATCGCGGTTGGACCAAACACAACGCCAAACGTCTCTGACATTTCAGTGCCATTTCAAAAAACTATGAAATTGTGGTCGGGATTTAGACAACCTTCGACCTACTACGCTTTGATATTTAACTTTCAAGATAAAGATTGGGCACTCAAAAAAGCAGCAACAATCCCAGCTGTCATAAAAAACGGTGGAATTAATGGCCCCGACGGTATGCCAGGCAGAATCGCGGCATGCGCCGCACCAACTCAATGCTCAAGTGCAAATTCTGGAATAGATGATCCAGATGGAGCTGGGTTGGGACAATTTGGCATGGATCCTGCACACAACGCGGTAGATCCATATTTTCAATATGGTGGGATTGAAGGACATGAATACACCCACTCAGTACAAGCCGCTCAATTTTTAGACACTCCAAATGTTGGAAAGCCAGCTACAAATTTACAGCGACAACATGGACTAAGTAATGCTCCTAGTGGTTTGTTTTTAGGTGCTGCTCCTTGTTGGATGACGGAAGGTCAAGCAAACTTCAACGGAACAGCAGCAGCGACTGCCACTTTTGCTGAATACTCGAGTTGGCGTTTGCATATGCCTAAGGGTTGGCAAAATCCTGATTTTACCGATTACTCAGCCGCCTCTCTCCAAAAATTATTGGTGACAGATATGCCACCAGAATGTTTGCCACCGGCATCTGTCTACCAAATGGGTTACGGCATAGGAGCCTTGGTTATTGAAGCATTAACTGCAATCGCAGGACCACAGTCAGATATGGCGGTGGCTACTTTGATGAGCCGCGATCAAACATTTGCGCAAGCTTTTGAAAACGTTTATGGAATTTCATGGGCAAAGGCG
>CAILBF010000226.1 GCA_903832395.1 uncultured Actinomycetes bacterium
CCAAGAAAAATAATTCCAAAGCCCAAATAGATAAAAGAGTTTCGTAGTGAGCTGACTTCGTCAGCAAAAGTCTTCGTAAGAAAACCAGCCGAAACCATGCCTATGACTTTTCCCTCGCTATTAAAGACTGGAGTTCTACCATTAGCTGATAATCCAAGTGAACCGGGATGAAATGAAGTCTTTGATGCACCAGCTAAAGTCGCTTGGGCATCCTCTACTTTTTTACCGATTAACGCGGGATTTGGATGACTCAGCCGAACGCCATCTTTGTCGGTAAAGACTATGTAAGAGGCGCCAGTACGTTTGGCAATAAGAAGAGCAAGTGGAGGCAAGTCATGCTTAGGATCCCCATTTTGAATTAGCTCGATCACGTCCGGCATGACTGACACTGATTTTGCAAGAGTAAGAGCTCGCGTAAGGTATTCCTGATTTTGCGCACGATGAGCAACATTGAAAGTCATAACTAATCCGAGCAACGCCGCAACTAAGACGATCAAAACTCGATTCATGGAAAAGCGCAGTAGGCGTGCCCGTGCGCTTGTCATGGGCTAAGTGTGCCTTCATTTTTCTACCCTGTCAGGATATTTAGGGAATGAGCAAAATGAGCAAAAGTTTTTAAACGAGTTTTAGCGTAACAACCTCGTTATAAAGCTCAAGTTGCCTACTTTGTGGACTTAGGCTCACATTATGACCACAGGAGTGCACGTTAAATTCTCAAATGTTTCCAAGCGATTTCGAACACCTAAAGGTGATTGGTACCAAGCAATCAAGGAGTTAGATTTCGAAATTAAGCCAGGAGAGTTTGTTTCACTAGTGGGTCCGACAGGCTGCGGAAAATCAACTGCACTGACACTTGTTGCTGGTCTTGAATTCCCGAGTCTTGGAACAGTTCAAGTAGACCAAGTACAGGTAAAAGATATCGATACTTCAACAGGTTTTGTTTTTCAGCATGACGCAACATTTCCTTGGATGAATGTTGCAAATAATGTGGCAGCTGGGCCGCGTTTTCGCGGCTTGCCGGATCAGGAAATTAAAGCATTGGTTCAAAAGTGGATTGGTAAAGTTGGTTTAACTGGATTTGAAAAACATTTCCCACATCAACTTTCTGGTGGAATGCGCAAGCGCGTTGCTCTGGCACAGTCACTTATTAATGAACCACGTTTATTACTTTTGGATGAACCATTTTCGGCACTCGATGTTCAAACTCGGGCGATTATGACTGAAGAGCTAATGCAGCTCTGGGATCAGACTGGATCCACAGTTATGTTTGTTACGCATGATCTGGAAGAAGCAATCGCGCTTTCTGATCGAGTGCTAGTTATGACGGCAGGTCCCGGCAGCATCAAGGCAAATTTCAAGATTGATCTTCCACGTCCGCGAAAGGCTCGCGATATCCGCTTTAGTCCCGAATTCATCAAGATTTACCAAGAGATTTGGGAAGTCTTACGAGAAGAGGTCGATGTGGCCTACCAACGTCAATTGATTGCTTCTAAGTAAAGGGGTTGGTGAAATAATTATGAGTATTGAACAGACACTCGGTAATCCAGATTTCGCATCTGAAGCGCAATTGAAGCGTAAGGCTCAGATGAGAGTAATTAGAATTAAAATTCTGCAAGTTTCATTAGCTTTTTTTCTCCTATTTAGTTGGCAATTTCTGACTGATCATAAGATTATGGATTCATTCTTTTTTGGTCAGCCAACCGGCGTATGGCATCAATTAATGGTTTGGATTCATAACGGCACGGCGGCGGGCTCGCTTTGGTACAACTCATATGTCACTTTAATGGAAGCGACATATGGCTTTCTTATCGGCGTAATTCTTGGAATTATTTTCGGAATTCTATTAGGGCGCAATCGAATTCTTGCTGAGGTTTTTGCCCCTTACATAAAAATTGCTAACTCAATTCCCCGCGTGGTTCTTGGTTCTATATTTACGGTTATTTGGGGACTCGGTTCAACGTCAAAAATCGCCCTTGCCTTTGTTCTAGTCTTCTTTCCCGTCTTCTTTAATGCCTTTACCGGTACCCGTGAAGCAGACAAGAAGTTGATTGCGAATGCACGATTACTGGGTGCATCAAACTCGCAAGTGACCCGCAGAGTAGTTCTGCCATCCGCTTTTTCATGGATTATGGCCTCGATGCACGTCTCTTTCGGTTTTGCCATTATCGGCGCAATCGTTGGCGAATTCCTTGGATCCAATCACGGTCTCGGTTTATTAATTGCTACAGCTCAAGCGACCTTTAATCCCAACGGTGTTTATGCCGCGATGTTAGTAATCGGCATCATGGCATTAACTGCCGAATGGTTAATCACCCAACTAGAAAATCGCCTTCTGAACTGGCGACCAAATCAGAATTCCGGGGCTGAACTCTAAAGAGTTCCGGGATATTTACCGCAAATAAAAGGAGAAAGAATGAAGGTATCAAAAAAAGCTGTAGCGGTTCTTGGCGCAATTGCGTTAGCCCTGACTACTACCACAGGAGTACAGGCAGCAAAAGCTGCCGATGCTAACCTAATTAAAATCGAAGTAGGTGGACTGTCTAAGCAGATTTACTTGCCATTCATGCTCGCCCAACAACTCGGCTTCTATAAGCGCTACGGGGTAAATGTTGAGCTAGTTGATGAACCAGCTGGTGGAGATGCAACGAACGATATGGTCGCCGGTGGAGTGCAACTCACAGGCGGATTCTTCGATCACAATATCGATCTTCAAATTCTTGGAAAGAACACAGAATCTATTGCTGTGCTTCTCAAGTCACCTGGTGAAGTAGAACTTTGCCGCATTGATCTGCAAGATAAAATTAAGACTCCTGCAGACTGGAAGGGTGGAGTCAATGTTGGTGTAACTGGACTTGGTTCATCTACTAACTTCATTACTCGTGCGATTGGCTCAAAAGCCGGTGTAGCATCAAAAGACATGCACTCAGTGGTTATTGGTGC
>CAILBF010000227.1 GCA_903832395.1 uncultured Actinomycetes bacterium
CCTTTACTAATGCAACGGCGTTGATGGAGAAGGCATCTTCCATGGGAGTCAGTGCGTAAAGCTGCTCAAGAACTTTTTCAGGCTCGAAGCCATTTTTAAGTTCGATTACGACGTTAGTACCTGTTTGACCATCCGTTAAATCAATGATGTCGCTAATGCCCTGGATCTTCTTAGCCTTTACTAAGGCTGCGATGCGCTCAACGACTTTTTCAGGTCCGATAGTGAAGGGGAGTTCCTTAATAACTAAGCCCATTTTGCGTGAGGAGACTTTTTCAATCTCAACACTTGCACGGACTTTAAAAGATCCTTTACCCGTGGCATATGCCTCGCGCACACCTTCGAGGCCAACTAATTCACCGCCCGTTGGAAAATCAGGTCCTGGAATATATTTCATGAGCTGTTTAACTGTGGCGCTTGGATTCTCAATTAAAAACTTAGTCGCAGCGATTACTTCGCCTAAATTGTGCGGTGCCATATTGGTTGCCATACCAACTGCAATTCCAGAGCCGCCGTTAACGAGCAAGTTGGGATAAGCCGCAGGTAGTACTAACGGCTCAGAGAGTTGACCGTCATAGTTAGGACCAAAATCAACGGTATCTTCATCGGCCTCTGCAACCATCGCCATTGCCGCTAGCGCAAGGCGAGCTTCGGTATAACGCATGGCAGCTGGGCCGGCATCGAGTGAACCAAAGTTTCCATGTCCATCGATTAATGGCAATCGCATTGAAAAAGATTGCGCCATGCGAACGAGTGCGTCATAGATTGCACCATCACCGTGTGGGTGCAACTTACCCATTACTTCACCGACAACTCGTGCACTCTTTACGTGTCCGCGCTCAGGACGTAGGCCCATATCGGCCATCTGATGCAAGATGCGGCGATGAACTGGCTTCAAACCATCGCGGGCATCAGGCAAAGCGCGTGAATAAATTACGGAGTATGCGTACTCAAGAAATGATTCAGAAACTTCTTTGGAGACATCGATATCAACAATCTTGCCCGGATACTCTCCAGGTTTTGGACCAGTTGGTTTCTTCGTCTTACTTGTCGTTGATGTCTTAGCCATGGGGGAGATTGTGCCAACTACAAGGGTTAATTTAAGGGAGGGCGCGCCCCAACTGTTGCAACACACTTTGCTGCAAGCGACGTTCCCGCTGAAAGTGCGGCCTCCAGGTCACGTGTTTCAAGCCACTTTGGGATAAAACCGGCGGCAAATGAATCTCCGGCACCAGTGGTATCCACGACATTAGTCGTAACTGCAGGCACTCTCACCGATTGATCATTAAAGACCGCCATCGCACCACGAGAGCCCAATTTGATAACAACGAGAGGTGTGTACTTCTTTAAATTCTCTTCAGCACTTTCAATGTCGGTTGCATCGCCTAAATAGAGCGCCTCTTCGGCATTGAGCAATATTCCATCCATGAGGTCGACCCAGGATAAAACCTCTTCGCGCGATACGATTTTCATCGCACCCGTTGTAGTTGGATCAAAGAAAATTGGGATTCCGGTGGCTTTAACTTTTTTCACCATTGCGAGCACGGCATCACGACTGCGAAAATCAAGGAGTGCATAGCCACTTAGATAAACACCATCGACATCATCCAATGGGGGTAGGTCGCTTACTTCCAGGTCTGCGTTAGCACCATTATCTGGAAACATTGTGCGTTCGCCATTGGCATCGACCAATATGACAACTACACCGGTTGGTCGTCCAGAGCGCATTAAATTCAAGTGTTCTACGCCGTATTTATCTAAATCGGAGACCAAAGCAAAACCGACTGGATCGTTACCTACGCGCGCAACTAACTGTGCCCGGGTATTGGTTCGCGTAATCCATGTTGAAACGTTTGCAGCTTGACCACCAGGGTGAGTGGAGATTCGACTTGCCGTGTCATTGCCATAATTAATGCTTTCTTTTAGCTGAGCAATAACATCGAGGGCAAGGTCACCAATGCACAGAACTTTCTTCATATCAGAGCTACCGCAATCTCTGCGGCAAGTGCGCAATTGGATTTAATTATTTCAGTATTAATTGCGAGAGATTCGCCTTCAGAGGCGCTATGAAAATGCTCAAGAAGGAATGGAGTTACTGCCTTACCTACGACAGAATGTGCGGCAGCCTTTGCTAAACCCGCGGCCAAAATCTGATCATGCCGTTCCTTAGGCATTTGAACTGCAACTGGATTGGCAACGACCAGAGCTTTGAATTGAGTGCCAATTAAAGTCCGGGCCTTAATGATTGCTGCAATCTCTGCTGGAGTGTCCACTCGATGCTCGAGCTGGTAACCCGAATCGGTTAGATAGAAACCTGGGAAGCGATTAGTTTTATAACCGACCAAGCCAATAGCTAGCGTCTCAAGACGCTCAAGGGTTGCTTGCACGTCAAGAATTGATTTCACTCCGGCACATACAACGGTCATATCCAACTGCGACAGGGCGGTTAAGTCAGCGGATTCATCAAATGTCTCACTAGCTCCACGGTGAACTCCGCCTAAGCCGCCCGTTGCAAATACTTTAATCCCAGCGATTGCAGCGATATGTGCGGTTGCAGCCACGGTTGTTGCTGCGCTTTTTCCCGAAGCAACAATGATCGCTAAATCTCTCGTCGATGCCTTCGAAATATCATCGCGATTCGCGATAGCTTCGAGCTCATGCGCCTCAAGACCAATATGTATAACGCCATCTAGAAGGGCGATAGTTGCTGGAACAGCGCCATGGTGGCGAACAATGTTTTCGCACTCGATTGCTACGCTCAAATTCGAGGGGCGCGGTAGACCATGACTGATAATCGTTGACTCGAGGGCTACAACCGGCTTACCGACCGCGATTGCAGCAGTGACTTCGGCGGAGTATTTAATCGCGCTCTTCATGTGTACAACCTTAGCGGATGTAGTGGGAAGATACGCACGTGCATTTATCGCAGATAGCTCCATCGATTTTTTCATCCCTTGGACTTAGTACTGCCGAAGATCTCATTAACTGCGGGCAAAGCCCAATGGGCCGCGAAATCCTTTTCCTTATCGATGGTTTTGGTGCTGACACTCTCGACACATACGCACATGTCATGCCAACAATTTCAAGGTTTGCACGGCATGCAATTGTAGAAACTTCTTTCCCTTCGACAACGTCAACATCTCTTGCAACCTTAACGACTGGAACCCTTCCTGGAGTGCACGGCATGCTGGGGTATACCGTTCAAGTACCACGCAGTGGCGGGCGAATATTAAATGCACTCAAGTGGGATGAGCGCGTTGATCCAAATAACTGGCAGCCAGTACCAACACTTTTCGAACGCGGAGCCGAAGCGGGAATCCATGTCTCTCACGTTGCAGCCAAGCGCTATGAACACAGTGGCTTTACCCGTGCAGTTTTTCGTGGCGCCGAATACCGTGGTGCAAATGTTGTACCCGATCTCATTGCCCAAACTAAAGATGCATTACGCAAAACCCCATCCTTTGTTTATTTGTATATGAATGACTTAGATGTTGCCGGACATAGCGATGGCGTCGGCAGCGACAAATGGTTAGCGGCGCTTTCGATGATTGATCAGATGCTGGCAAGCCTGATGAAAGAGATGCCGAAAGGAACGCGGATTTGGTTAACTTCTGATCATGGAATGATCAACGTAAGCGAAAAAATCGTTATCGATAACGACAATAAACTACTTAATAATGTGGCAGTAATCGCCGGAGAGCCTCGCGCGCGACATCTTTACTTAGACGCGAAGTTCGATAGCCCGGCTGGACGGATCGAGGTAGCGAGTTTTTGGCAAGAGTTTTTGGGTGAACGCGCCGATGTACTTACGCGAGAAGAGGCGATATCCGGAAATCTTTTCGGGGAAAATGTTAGCGCCGATTCATTTGAACGAATGGGCGAACTAATCGCAATAGCAAAGGGTGGAGTTGTCTTAATTGATCCAACTCGCATAGATAAAGAGGGCATCATGGTCGGTCACCACGGCGCTCAAAGCGAGATTGAAATGCAGGTTGCTTTGCTGACTACAACGCTAAGTTAGAACAACTACTAATCTTCGGTCGGTTTAATTCCAAACATAATTTCATCCCAGCTTGGAACTTTCGCTCTTGCAACAATTCCATCGCGTGATGCTTCATCATCCGGAGCTTCGCGAATAACTGCAAGGCGTGGAACTTCTGGCTCTGAGTTAGTTTCATGGCGTACTGAAGGGTGATTCGAGCCTGAATACACAAGACCGGGAGCAGCCAAGTTTGATTGACGCGGAGCGGGTTCATCGCCCATCATCCAGCGTGCATTTTCATCAAGGGATGCAACGAGTCGTCGAGTGGGGTCAAAGTTCCACTGAGCAACTCCACGACCATTTGCATTTGGGTAGTGAAGTTCAATAGTCCATGTGCCATCTTCGGCTCGCCACGTAATCCACGAAAGTTCGGCCAAATCAATGTTACGTGGTGCGAGGCGAGAGACAACTACTCCCAAGAGGGTTACAGCATCGCGCCCACCCTCTTTACGAATAGGGATTTGTTGAGCTTGATCGATAATGTAAATACGTTCTTGCAAAATTGGACCCGAGAAGCGCTCTATTTTTTCAAGAGAGATATTATTTTCATGTGCAAGGGCTTCAGCGAGCTCTCCTGCTCGCAAGCGACGTTGAATCTCTTTAACTGAAATCGAATCCGTTGCCTGTTCAGGTACTGACGATAAACGCGGTTGATTTACCGAAGTACGCAATGAATCGTTAATGGCGACCGTGAACTCATTGCCTTCGCTGTCGTGAAGGTTTAAATGGGTGCCCTCATCGCTCTTGCCGATGAATCGCAGTTCAGTCATGTTTGGAAGAATATCCGATGAGCGCCTTATAAGTGGTGAAGTAAGACAGCGTGGCTACAAGGGCGGCACACATAAATCCCATAGGGACCCAATAAGCAGTTTGTACTCCATGATTATCGATGACCCAGCCCGCAAGTGCACTTGCCATCGCCCCGCCCAATGGCATCCCGGCAACAACCCAGCTCAACGTTTCCGTAATCTGCTCCGGTGGCACTGTCGATTCGGCGATTCCATAGGCGTTAACTAGCAAAGGCGCGACCGCAAATCCATTACAAAACAGAGTCAAGCCAAGAGCAAAAATTGAGTGCACGAAAAGAAGTGGAATCGCTAAAACGGTCAAAGATATAAGAAAGAGAATGTAGCGCCCAGCGTGCGTGAGTTTCCATTTAATGAGTCCGTTAACGATTGCAGAGACTCCGCTACCAGCAGCCCAGACCGCAAGCACGAGACCAGATTGAGATTTGTGAGCATGAAGCGTGCAAAATGCCACAGTCACAATGGTAATTGATCCAAAATATCCACCAACAAACATAGACGGCAGCACTACAGCCTGAAGTGATTTGTTTTTAATTACTGCTGGATGCGGATTTTTCTCTAAACGCGGCGATGGTGGCGGCTCAGTAGCCCTCAGGCTGATGTAGAAGGGAACTCCAATGCTAAGAAAAATTATGCCAGCAATCAAGCCAGCGGCTGGTGCAATAGAGGTTGCACAAGCGGTTGCAATTATTGGGCCACCAATAAATACAACTTCATCATTGAGCGCCTCTAAGGAGTAGGCAGTATTAATTAAATGGCGATCACTTTCATCCTCTGCAGTAGTCGATTTATCGGGGCTTAAGACATGAAGCCAACGGCGACGAACCAATCCACCGAGATTAATTGAAGTGGCTTCAGCAAAGACAATCGAAACAAACCACGTCCACGTTGGTGTGTGGTTTAACACGAGCACGATAAAAATAGTGATGCCAATGGCTTTCATCGGGGCAACTCGCATCAACAAAGCGCGTTGCCCAATCCGATCGGAAACCCCGGACCAGTACGGCATGCTAATTGCCATCACAATTGATGCTGTTGCGCTAAGGGCGCCGGCAATTGCATATGAATCACTTGCGGCTACTACGATAAAAATGAGGGCAAGAGAGTCCATGGAGATCGGCATTCGCCCAATAAGTCCAGCGAGTGAAAATTTGAGTGCCCCCGGAGTTCGAAAGAGAGTCAGATAAGGCGAGAACATGGTGGTGAGTCTATGTCAGGCTAGACTGAATCAATGAAGGATGCCGAACAGATTCTTGAATTAGCGTTGAAAATTGCGCGCCAAGCGGGCGAGTTATTGATTAATCGTCCGCCTTCGTGGGATTTAACTTTTAAGTCAACTGCGATTGACTTTGCTACACAGATGGATCGAGCAAGTGAAAAACTGATTGTAGATACGATTCTTGCCGCCAGGCCTGGTGATGGAATCATCGGCGAAGAGGGCGCAAACCGCACAGGTACTAGTGGCCTGACATGGGTAATCGATCCAATTGATGGAACAGTAAATTATTTTTATGGATTGCCTGGATGGAATATCAGCATCGCGGTAAAGGATGAAACTGGAACCTTGGTTGGCGTAGTTCATGCCCCAACGATTTCTTCAACCTGGCATGCAACGCGCGATGGTGGATCATTTCTCAATAATGTAAAAATCGAATGTAATAACCCAGTTGCTTTAGACCGAGCAATGATTGCCACAGGCTTTGCATACGACGTCAACGATCGCGCCAACCAACTTGAAATCATTAATCAACTACTTCCAAGAATCCGTGATATTCGACGAATGGGAGCGGCCGCAACAGACCTATGTCTAGTCGCAACTGGCATGGTCGATGGCTACATTGAGACGGGTTTGAAAGAGTGGGATTTAGCTGCCGGAGCGCTCATTGCCGTTGAAGCCGGCGCAGTTGTGAGCACGCACACATGGCGGGGGATGGATTTAACGGTTGCCGCCGGACCTGACCTTCATGCCCAATTGAGCGTAGAGATTCCTGCATAGCTTCTCGATTTACGCTCAAGGCACCTTATGTGGCAAGATACGAGCCTGCACCGCCACTGCGAGTGCTTTTAATCTATAAAGAGAAATAGGTACGAAAGATGAACATCCTTGACGCCGTAGATGCAGTGTCCCTGCGCCATGACATCCCTCAGTTTCGTGCCGGCGATGAGCTAAAAATTCACGTACGTGTTATCGAAGGTAGCAAGAGTCGTCTTCAGGTTTTCCAAGGAATCGTTATGCGTCGCCAAGGCGATGGAGTTCGCGAGACTTTCACTGTTCGTAAAGTTTCTTACGGTGTCGGCGTAGAGCGCACATTCCCAGTACACACACCAGTTATTGAGAAGATTGAATTAGTAAAGAAGGGCGATGTACGTCGCGCCAAACTGTATTACTTGCGTGACCTTCGCGGTAAGGCTGCAAAGATTCGCGAAAAGCGCGATGGAATCGAAGGCTACGGCGACGGAATCCTTTCTACGCCAGTTGCTCCAGAACCAGTAATTGTGTCGGAGCCAGTGGTGGAAGCGATCGTTGAAGCTCCAGCAGTTGTATCTGAGGTTCCAGCTGAAGTCGCGACTGCAGATGTCGTGGTTGAAACCCCTACTGCTGAATAGTCTCTTCAATGCGCCGTAAAGGATCACTCCTTCGGGAGTTTCCTATCCTTGTAATTGTTGCACTCCTTGTTTCGCTCTTTATTAAAACTTTTCTTGTCCAGTTTTTCTATATACCGTCAGGGTCGATGGAAAACACTCTACAAATTCAAGATCGAGTTGCAGTAAACAAGCTCCCATTCATTTCGCGCAATATTTCGCGTGGGGATGTCGTCGTCTTTAGAGATCCAGCGAATTGGCTGCCTGAAGCCAGCGATAGCTCAACAAATAAATATATCGCTAAGGCAAAAGAGGGCTTAGTAGCCGTCGGTATTTTGCCTAACCCAGCTAAGCAATATTTAGTAAAGCGTGTTATCGGCGTTGCAGGAGATCACATTGTCTGCTGTACAAAAGATGGAAAACTAACGATAAATAACAAACCAATAACCGAGCCGTATATTTTTGCTGGCAACGTACCAAGTGATATGAATTTTAATGTAACGGTACCTAAGGGCAAGATCTGGGTAATGGGAGATCACCGCGGAGCTAGCGCAGATTCGCGATATCACCAAGATGATATTAATAAGGGAATGGTCCCACTTTCGCGAGTGACCGGTCGCGTCTTTGCCGTTATTTGGCCGATCAAGCACGCGACATTAATACCCAAGATTGACGTTCTCAAGTAGTTTCTGATGAAAGTAATTGAGCAGCTGCTCATTAATGCAGGAATTTCACCCATCGCAGGTGTTGATGAAGCCGGGCGCGGTGCGTGTGCAGGCCCACTTGTAATAGCAGCAGTTGTTCTACATGATCCCTTTGCTCCGGAGTTATCTACAGTGCGCGACTCAAAAGAAATCTCTGAGAAGAAACGTGAAGAGCTCTTCGAAATTATAGAAAATATTGCCGCGTCCATAAGTGTGATTATTGTTCCCGCCACAGAAGTTGATAAACGCGGAGTTCACGCCGCAAATCTTGATGGAATGCGCCGAGCTGTCTATGGTTTGAAACAATTGCCGGCTTATGTTTTAACTGATGGTTATGCAATTGAGGGCTTAGGTTTACCGAATTTAGCGGTGTGGAAGGGCGATCAAGTTGTTGTCTCAATTAGTGCAGCTTCGATAATTGCTAAAGTAACCCGAGATCGGATTATGCGATCAATGAGTACTCAGTTTCCACAATACGGTTTTGCTGGACACAAGGGCTATATCACCGCCGAACACACAAGTGCGCTCAATACCCATGGGCCGTGCATAGAACACCGCCGCTCCTTTTCAAATATCGCCGCACTCATCCACAAGTAAAGCCCGCTTGTCCTGCATTGTCAGGGTATGAATTTATCGTCCCCACTATGCACACTAAAAATAATCAACGGACGGGCGCTTTTGGCGAAGAAGTTGTTAGCCAGTATCTAATATCTGCGAAAGCTGAAATTCTTGATCGTAACTGGCGAATCCGTGAGGGTGAAATCGATATCGTCGCACTTCTCCCGAGCGGAGTATTTGCCTTTGTCGAAGTAAAGACCCGAACGTCACTGGCATTCGGTCATCCATTCGAAGCAATCAATACGGTTAAAGCGCTTCGCTTACAGCGTTTGGCTTTAGGCTGGTTGGCTACGCATGGTTGTTTCGGCTGTGAGTATCAAATAGATGTGGCTGCAGTTTTAATCGCACCGGATGGCTCACACGCCATTGAATATAGGGCCAACTTGTTATGAGTCTGGCTCAAACTAACTCAGTTGCACTTCTTGGTTTAGATGGACATGTAGTTACCGTTGAAGTCGATATCGCTGATGGTTTACCGATTTACACGCTTCTTGGTCTGCCCGATGCCGCGTTATCTGAGTCACGAGAACGTGTGCGGGCGGCAATGGTTAATTGCGCAGAGGTGTGGCCCAATCGCAAAGTAACGGTTTCACTCTCTCCTGCCTGGTTGCCTAAGAGTGGATCTAGCTTTGATTTAGGAATCGCTATTGCGCTTTTATCGGCACAAGGAACCATCCCTCCCGAGCGCATTCGCGAGATAGTTTTTCTTGGCGAACTCTCTCTCGACGGCCGCTTACGTTCAGTACGTGGCATATTGCCCGCTTTGATTGCCGCCTATAAATCCGGAATCACGGTCGCCGTAGTGCCATTGGCTAACGCGGCCGAAGCAGGCCTTATGCATCATATGGAGATCATCGCTATGGATCATTTACGAAACGTTCTTCGATGGTTGCGGACTGGAGAGCGTGACGTTGCTGAAGAGATTGATTACCAGTGGAAAGAAAGCGATGAACGTTTAGATTTTGCCGATGTAGCAGGACAGGAGCAAGCTCGATTGGCGGCAGAGATTGCTGCAACTGGTGGTCACCACATTCTTCTCATTGGCCCACCCGGGGCGGGTAAGACCATGATTGCCGAACGAATTCCAACGATTATGCCGCAGTTAACAATTGCACAGGCCCTTGAAGTCACCGCCGTCCATTCATTAGCGGCGGGATTTAGTAGACGTTCTCCGACTTCCTTGATGGCGCCAATAGTCTCTCCCCACCACACAACAACGAGAGTTGCAATGGTGGGTGGCGGCGCGCACGCAATTAAGCCAGGGGCATGTTCGCTTTCTCATCATGGTGTTCTCTTTATTGATGAAGCACCAGAGTGTCCGTCAGGAGTATTGGATTCATTGCGCCAACCGTTAGAGGCGGGAACAATCACAATCGCGCGCAGCATTGGAAATGTAACTTTCCCCGCTCAGTTTTTATTAGTGCTTGCCGCAAACCCATGTCCATGTGGAAAATTCACTGGCCGGGGTCGAAACTGTACGTGCACATCCCAACAGGTGCGCCGTTATCTTGGAAAACTTTCCGGCCCATTAATGGATCGAATTGATTTACGCGTTCCCGTTGATCCAGTTGGACGCATTGATATGGCACGCAGCGATCTTGGCGAATCAAGTGCAGACATACGAGCACGCGTCATCGCCGCCCGAGCCGTAGCTGAACGTCGCTTTGAGGGTCTTGGCTACAGTCTGAACTCTGCGATACCTGCTCGATCATTGCGCACAGTATTTCAACCTGAGCGTGCAGCGATGAATTTTTTACACGATGAACTAGAACGAGAACACATCACGGCAAGGGGATTGCACAAAATTATTCGAGTTGCATGGACGTTGGCAGATCTACACGGCCACAGTTTTCCCACATTGGCCGATGTAAAGCAAGCTCATGCAATCCGCGGAGGAGTAGAACTATGAATGAGCGTGAAGCCAGAGCCGTTCTTTTCAGCGCCATAGAAGGTGGACATTCGATGTGGTCGGCGGAGATATTTTCAAGCAGCGCATTAGTAGTTTATGAAAAGCTAATTGCAGGAGCTTATGACACCATAAAGTTTGAAAAATTAATCAAGGCGCTTAAGGCGACTTCAGTAGATCACGTACTTTCACAAGTAGACATAGCAGGCGCCTATTTTCTAGCTCCGGGCGATGCACTGTGGCCACTAGATGTCGATGATTTGCAAGCGCCACCCATTGCTCTTATTGCAAAAGGAAACCTATCGGCTCTATCGATGCAATCACTTGCCATTGTCGGTACTAGAAATCCAACAAATTACGGTGCACGCATTGCCGGAGATTTTGCCGCCGGGTTTGTGGATCGAGAGTGGGCAATCGTTAGCGGTGGTGCATATGGCATAGATTCATTTGCACACAAAGGCGCACTCATCGCTGAGGGCGTAACAATTGCTGTGGTCGCATCGGGAATCGACGTTAACTATCCCGCCGGCAATACTCGGCTATTTGCCGAAATTTGTGAGTCTGGGGCAATCGTGACTGAAGTTATGCCAGGTCATCCGGCACTTCCAGCACGCTTCTTAACTCGGAACAGATTAATTGCCGCTCTTTCGCAGGCGACCTTAGTTGTGGAGGCTGCCTTTCGCAGCGGCTCACTTCGTACCGCACATGATGCAGCTGAACTAATGCGACCAGTAATGGCGATCCCTGGTCCTATTAATTCGCCAACGAGTGAGGGATGTCATCGATTAATAGGGGAGCGTGCGGCAGAGATCGTTACGTCGGTTGCAGATGCAGTGGAGTTTATCGGCGCCAATCGGTGAGAGAATAGTTCCATGAGTGAACATCGTTCGGGCTTTGTTGCCATTGTCGGCCGGCCTAACGTTGGAAAATCAACACTGATTAACGCTCTTGTCGGTAGCAAAATTGCAATCACTTCACATCATCCAAATACAACGCGAAGTGCAATCCGAGGAATTGTTCATGGCAGCGATTTCCAAGCCGTCCTTGTTGATACACCGGGTGTGCATAAACCAAAGACGCTTTTGGGCCATCGCCTCAATGCCGTCGTTGATCAAAGCATGGATTCGGTTGACATCGTCATCATGTGTATTCCAGCCGATGAAACCTCAGGGGCTGGTGATTTATTTATTGCGGCAGAAATTGCTAAACATCCTCGCGCTAAGAAATTTGCAGTAATTACTAAGACCGATCTAATTTCCAAAGAGAAACTAGCTCTGCGCCTAACGGGGATTATGGCCCTTGCGCAAGGATTCATCTGGGATGAAATCATTCCGGTATCGGCAGCGATTCATAATCAGATCGATCTCCTCAACGAGCTCATTGGCAAGAATCTTCCAGTAGGTCCGGCTTATTACCCTGCTGGCACCACCAGTGATCAAGCGATCGAGCAGTTAATTTGTGAGTTTATTCGCGAGGCTGCGTTGCAAGATGTTCGCGAAGAATTACCTCACTCAATTATGGTGACAATCGATGAGTTTGGTGAGCGAGAAGAAAAGGGCTCACGGCCATTTTACGATGTTCATGCAACAATCCACGTCGAGCGCGATACACAGCGCGCAATTTTGTTAGGTCACCAAGGAACACGTCTGAAAGAAATCGGTATTCGTGCAAGAGCCGACATTGAGCGCGCATTAGGCGCAAAGATTTTCTTGGGACTGCACATCAAGGTATCAAAAGAGTGGCAGAGAGACCCTAAACTTCTTGAGCGTTTAGGCTTCGGCGATAACCGGTAACGGTGCTTTGCGGCTAGCTAAATAGGAGCCAACTAGTACGAGCGGCAAACCAACAATAATTCCAAGCGTTATTGGTTCATTTAAAATAATGACTCCAAGCACGACGGCAACGGCTGTATTGACATACGTTACTAATGATCCTCTCGCAGGGCCGATTTCTACGATGACGGTAAAGTAAAGTATGAATGCGATTGCAGTCGAGAAGATTCCCAAGGCAATCAAGGCCTCAATTGCATGTGCCGAGACAGCGTTATGTGGCCACATTGCAATAGCTATTGGCAAATAGAAAATGAAAGTAATCGCCATAGCTAAACCATTAATCGCGATGGCATCATCATTTGGAAGATTGGAAGTAATCATTAAAACTGCATACGAGTACATCACAGCAGCCAACACGACCATGGAGATTGCTTTTGGACTGCTGGTACCTCTTAAGGATTCAATACCCACGAGAGCGATGATTCCAATAAATCCAACGACTAATCCCAGAACTCTCTTTGGCTGCCATACTGAGTGATCTCCGCGCAGCGATGTGAATACCGTTGCAAAAATTGGGACTGTTGCAATGAGTAGACCAGCTAATCCGGAAGAGATGCTTTTTTCCGCGTTCGTTAGCAAAATCCAGGGTCCGGCCATCTCAAGAAAGGCATAGGGGAGAACGAATTTAATTCCCCGAAGCGCACTCTTTAAAGTCTTTCTGTGGATTGCAATAGGAATAAGAATTGCTGCCCCAATGAGTGTTCGTCCCGCAACGATGAGTGGAGGGGGGATATCGGCAACTGCGACTTTCATTAAGAGGTAAGGAATTCCCCAAAGGAAGCCGACAATGCCAAACTGAAACCAGGATTTACGCGTCATTTAAGCAATCACGCGCCGATATAAATCAAGAGTTGCGCGTGCAACGTTATCCCAACCGAACTCTTTCATGGCCCGTATCCTGCCAGCAGCACCGTAGGTTTTAAGTAGTTCTGGTTGTGACATTAAACGCGTAATGGATTCGCTAAGGGATGCTTCAAAATCGGCGGCATGGCCGTTGTATTCAACGAGCTCGCCAGTAGATTTATCTGCAACGACCTCGGGTATTCCACCGACACGTGAACCAAGAACGGCAGTCTCGCAACCCATCGCCTCTAAATTAACAATCCCAAGTGGTTCGTACACTGAAGGGCAGACAAAGAGGTCGGCGCCAGTTAAGAGGGCAGTTAATTCGGCGTGAGGCAACATATCTTTAATCCACCAAATATTTGTACGCTCTTTTTGAAGTTGAGCAATTAACTCTGCGACTTCGGTTCCGATTCCTTCTTCATCGGGACTGCCCGCGGCCAGTACCAGTCCATACTCATGCGGCACTTCTTTCCAAGCTCGCAATAAATGAGCTAAACCTTTTTGTCGAGTTATGCGACCAACAAAAATTGCGTAGCGACCATTGATAGTGTATTTCTCGGCGACTGAGAGATCATTGTTGGGGGAAAATTTTGAGGTATCGACGCCATTGCGAATCGTCACTACTTTGCCTGGATCAATGGTCGGGTAGGCGGCAAGTACATCGGAGCGCATCGCATCGCTGACTGCAATAATCGCCGAGGCCGCCTCGTATGCAGTTTTTTCAGCCCAAGAGGAGATTGCATATCCGCCGCCTAGTTGCTCAGCTTTCCAGGGCCGCAAAGGTTCGAGCGAATGAGCGCTGACTACATGTGGAATTTGATATTGCAAAGCGGCGAAGTATCCAGCCATATTTGCATACCACGTATGTGAATGCACAATGTCTACGGCGTTAAGTTGTGATGAGATTTCAAGATCGGTAACAATGGCTTGGATCGCTGGATTTGCAGTTTTGAATTCACTCGGAGTTGAATAACCAAAGGCATCATTTCGCGGGCCACCAAAGCAATGAACATCTACGGAGACTCCATCGATACTGCGAAGGGCATCGGTTAACTGAAGAACATGAACGCCTGCTCCGCCATATATAGCAGGGGGCCACTCCTTGGTTACGATTCCAATTTTCAAATCGCTCATGAATTCCCCCTACCGTGACCTAGAGGTACAGGCTATCGTTAGTGCATGGCAAAACTTAAACTACCGCTCGGGATAGTCCTTGCCGGTGGTGAAGGTAAGCGATTGATGCCACTAACGGCCGATCGGGCCAAACCTGCAGTTCCATTCGGTGGCTCCTATCGCCTCATAGATTTCGTATTATCAAATTTAGTTAATGCAAACATGTTAAAAATTGCGGTATTAACGCAGTACAAATCGCATTCACTGGACAGACACATCACAACCACGTGGCGCATGTCGGCGCTGCTCGGAAACTACATCACCCCAGTGCCGGCCCAACAACGCTTAGGGCCACGCTGGTATACCGGCAGCGCTGACGCAATTTTGCAGAACTTTAATTTGATTCATGATGAAAACCCAAAACATGTTTTAGTCTTTGGTGCCGACCACGTGTATCGCATGGATCCGAGTCAGATGTTTGAACAACATGTTGAGTCAGGTGCTGGGGTAACGGTTGCAGCAATTCGCATGGCGCGGTCTGAGGCCCATGAATTTGGCGTCATTGAACTCGCCGACGATGGAATCACTATTAAGGCATTTCACGAAAAATCTTCAAATCCACCTGCGATGCCAGGTCACCCTGATCTTTGTTTAGTCTCAATGGGAAATTACATTTTTAAGCGCGACGTGATGGAAGAGGCACTAATAATCGATGCCGAAGATATTGAATCGCGCCATGATTTAGGCGCAAACATCATTCCATTTTTAACCGGAAACGGCGTAGCTAAGGTTTATGACTTTGCCAATAACGTTGTGCCTGGTGAAACTGAGCGCGATAAAGGTTATTGGAGAGATGTTGGTTCGATTGATGCTTATTACGCAGCACACATGGATTTAGTGTCAGTACATCCAATCTTTAATCTTTATAACCGTGAGTGGCCGCTATTGACAAATCCACCATCACTGCCACCAGCTAAATTTAGCGAGGGAGGGGCCGCACATGATTCAATCGTTGGCGCTGGCACCATTATTTCAGGTGGAATTTTGCATAACTCGGTTATTTCCTATGATGTTGCGGTAGAGCGTGGCTCACTTATTGAGGGCTCAGTCTTAATGCCTTCGGTTCACATTGGCGAAAAGGCGATTGTTAGAAATGCGATTTTGGATAAAAACGTTTATGTGGAGCCAGGTGCACAAATTGGCGTAGATCTTGAACGCGATCGTCAGCGATTCACAATTTCACCGGGTGGAATTATTGTTGTTGGTAAAGGCGTTCGAGTTACGCAGTAATCAACTGTCCCATTGCGCAGTGTTATCGCGCAACGTTCGATAGCGGTCCATGACATCTGGTGAAGGCGTAGATGCATGGTGTGTAACATCGCCAAGATTCCACTGTGGCATATGACCTAAGTGTGCCCATGCCGCTTGTTTAGCTGCGCCATTTGCGACATATTCACCAGCTGGAGGGACAACAACCTCGCGTCCCATCAGCGCACTGGCAATAACTGGAATGGCTGGATTCTTTGCCGCTCCGCCGATTATTACGATTCGCTCGACACTTACACCAAGGGCTATAAGAGCATCGATCGCATCGGTTAATCCACACAACATGCCTTCAATCATTGCGCGTGCGATATCGGCTGGGTTTGCATTATTAAGGTTCATGCCAGCAAAAACACCGGTCGCATCTGGACGATTAGGTGTTCGTTCGCCTTCGAAATACGGCAAGAGAGTTAAGCCATGCGCACCAGCTGACGTACTCAAAGCGAGTTCGCCAACTTCTAGATGCGTCTTACCTAAGATTTGTGTTGCTGCATCGAGGATTCGTGCAGCGTTAAGTGTACAAACTAGCGGCAAAAACCGACCCGTTGCATCGGCAAAACCCGCAACGGCTCCGCTTGGATCATGCGTTGGTGTGTCAGATACTGCAAAGGCAGTTCCACTGGTACCCAGTGAGATAACAACATCGCCAGATTGTGCTTGAACTCCTAAGGCGGCACCAGCGTTATCACCGGCACCTGCGGCGATAGGAATACCCGTAGCGGTAACTCCACCAAATTCATTAGGGAGAATAATTCTTGGAAGCGTGACTTCTGAATCATGTCGCAATGCAAGGCGAACGATATCTTCGCGATAATGAGATGTAGTTGGATCGAAATATCCAGTC
>CAILBF010000228.1 GCA_903832395.1 uncultured Actinomycetes bacterium
ATGTAATCGAACTCGGGCCGGAGTCGTTAAAGGGTGATATGGCAAATGAACTGCCGCCCACTGACCAGTTGCATCAAATGAGATTCGCAGTAAGCCATCGGGCGCCGGCTCGCTCACTAACAGCGCATTGACTGCTGATACAACTAAAGCGCTATCAGGCAATGGCACATTAGCAATTGTCGCACTTTTATGTGCCCGGAGCATGTGTCGATTGAAAGCATATGGAAGGCCCATAACCGTTCTTATGGTTTCAAAAATCCCCGCGCCGATTAACCAACCCGTCGGCGTGCAAGGGGCGTTTTCGATATCGACTAAATCGCCATTGAAAACTATTTTCATGAAAGCACTCCTCCGGCGATTGAGATCAAATTGCGCGCCTTGAGTTGGGTCTCTTCCCACTCGCCTAATGGATCACTTCCCCACGTAATCCCCGCACCAGTTCCAAAATGCAACGCATCATCTTTAAAGAAGATCCGTATAGCAACAGAGAGTTCGCACATATCGCCTTGAACCCAGCCTAAGACGCCACAATATGGCCCGCGCGCACTTTCATTCTCGGTTATTACCGACACTGCAGATGATTTTGGCGCACCGCTAATAGATCCAGGTGGATGGAGTGATGAAATAATTTCACTCCACGTGATTCCTTTTCGTAGCTCACCTTCGACATCCGAGACTAAATGCACAAGACCTGGGTGTGGCTCTGATGCAAGTAACCTCGGCACGCTTATCGAGCCATTTTCGCAGATTGCGCCAAAATCATTGCGCATCAAATCAACGATCATCACATTCTCGGCAATATCTTTAGCGCCAAAATGTGACTGGCCTGGAAGTTGAGTTCCTTTTATTGGGGATGTTCGAATTTGATTGCCAGTACGTTTGAGAAATAACTCTGGTGATGCAGATGCGATATTTAAATCAGGAGTTTCAAAATACGCCGCCCAAGGAGCGGGATTGTTGACGAGAATCTGCGAAAAAAGACCTCGCAGAGTGCGATCTTTTTCAATCGCAATTGTTAATCGTCGGCAAGCGTTCACTTGATAGACCCAACCATCAGCTATCGAACTTTGAATTGATTTGACGTAATCCATGTATTGATTTTTAGTAAAGCTCGAATGCCACTCTCCGTCGAGTTTCTTCCATTCAACTGCAGGAAAAGCTGCATCAATTACCTCGGAAAATCGAGCAGCCGTGAATTCGCCTTCAAAAGTAGTTGATACAGCCCAAAATTGACCATCGGATAAAACCGCTGGGTCATGCGAGATTTCGACGAGACCACTAGCCAGTCGGCCATTCATCCAAAATAATCCGCCGCCACTCATCACAGGCAAACGCTATCCATAGAGCTCTCACTTTGGCGCTTATGGCCTTCCTACGGTAGATTTTGCCTCCTCGCGGACGTAGCGCAGTTGGTAGCGCGGAACCTTGCCAAGGTTCAGGTCGCCGGTTCGAACCCGGTCGTCCGCTCTGATAAGTCGCCACGGCGATATGCACATGGTCGGGTGGCCGAGAGGCGAGGCAAGGGACTGCAAATCCCTCTACACGGGTTCAAATCCCGTCCCGACCTCCATCATTACAAAACAAACTTGTGGGAAGGTAGCGACCATGAGTGAATCAACGCGTCCTTGGGGCCGATATGAAATCCTCCAAGAGAGTGATGTGCATAAAGTTAAATGCATTTGGGTCCTTCCCGGAAAGCGACTCTCATATCAGCGCCATGAAAAACGCGCAGAACACTGGTTTATCGTCTCGGGCACTGCCCTGGTTACTTATAACGGCGATGAAATAAAGATGCAATCTGGCGACACCATCGATATTGCAATCGGAGATTTACATCGAATTGAAAATATTGGAATCGATGATGTGGTTTTTATAGAGATTCAGAGTGGCAGCTACTTCGGAGAAGACGATATCGAGCGTATTGAGGATGATTTCGGACGCTAATCACATAAAGTTCGTGGGGTATGATTCCCCAGCAAGGATCGTTGGCTCAGCGGTAGAGCACCACATTGACATTGTGGGGGTCACTGGTTCGATCCCAGTACGGTCCACTTAGATTGAAATTACTTATTTTAATTCAGCATAATATGCGCGCTCACTGCTACCTTATTGCCAGTATTCGCCCATGCATCGATAGATGCCCTCTCCAACTCGGAGGTTAGTAATGACAAGCAGGCAAGGTAACCAGGGAAAGCAAAGCAATACGGAACAAAAATTAGCCTCGAATGTCTTGGGGTTATTTGAATCCACAATCATGGGAATCGCTGGATCTGCTCCTGCATATTCCATTGCTGCCACAACCGTAACCCTTGCTGTAACTGTCGGCCTCTTTGGTCCCGGTGAACTTTTCTACTCTGGAATTGCAATGTTTGGCGTCGTTGTTGCCTTTCACTACATGGGCAAAGTTCGACAGAATGCCGGGGCAACATATATCTGGGTACGAAACGCACTGCACCCTATTTTGGGATATCTGGCAGGCTGGTCGTTAGTAACTGCATCGATTATTTTCGGTCTTGTCTCCACAGTTCCCGCCTCTACAAGTCTGCTCTCGCTCTTTACAAATAATGACAAGATAATCAGTAACGTCCACTGGACAACTTTGATTGGCGCTGCGATCTTCATATTCATGGTCGCCATCATCGCTTATGGAATTAAATTCACCGCAAAAGCTCAAGTCATCATGACCGTTGCAGAGCTTGGACTTTTATGGATTTTCGATGTTCTAGCGCTTCTACATCACCCACATGCGCATAAATTTAGTTGGAACTGGTTTTCATTCAGCCAGATAAAGTCGTACTCAATTCCAGATAACGTCGTCGGTACTGCCAGCAGTTTTGATCCTAAATATGTTGTAGCAACTGGCCTTAGCGCAATCCTCATCGGGGCAGTATCTGGTGCCTTCTTTTACTGGGGCTGGGACGTAACGGCTAATCTCAATGAGGAGACCAAAGAGGGCGATACAAACGCAGGCAAGGGCGGAATCTTTGGAATTTTGTTCGTCTTCTTTACTTTCCTATTCACGCTGATTGCCATCAATATGGTGCTTAGCGATGCAACCCTCTCATCAAGTGGCAGCATCCTGAGTGATTTTGCCGCCGTTATCGTGCCCGGCTGGTTTGGTAAGTTCATCGTCGTTTCAGTCTTACTCTCCACCGTTGCAACCATTGAAACCCAGATGATTCAAGTGACACGCACGCTCTTTTCAATGGGTCGCGACTACTCAATGCCTTCATCCTTTGGAAATGTCCATAAGAAGTTCCAAACCCCTTGGAACGCAACTATCTTTACTACGGTTTTCGTACTTCTCTTCTTCATCGGATCACAGTTCATCAAATCGGTAAATGACATTGCGCAAGCAGGTGTGGCCGCAATTGGTATCCAGATTTGTTTCTACTACGCCTTGGCATCGATCTCTGTGATTGTGCTTTACCGCCGTCACTTGACCCGAAATATCCAAACGTTTTTCATGGTCGGCGTATGGCCAGCACTTTCCGGACTATTTCTCATCGCTGTTCTGATCAAAGTTATTCCAACTTTGAGCCATCTTGCATTATGGGTGGGAGTCGGAACTGTCGCCATCGGTGTAATTCCCATGTCTATCTACTGGTGGCAAGGGGCCGATTACTTTAAACGGCCTACCTCAGAAGAGCGGCACGCGCAGCTTCCCTAAAAGCTCGAAATTCATCCTCCCACCTCAGCTATGGGCTTGCACGTAAGATTGCCCCATGGAAAAGCCAACTAAAAAACCTATTGCCCGTGTGGTCAATACGGTTGAACGCGCCGTCGGTAGGCGCGATTTAGTGTTGGCCCGTAAAAGTATTCGTGACTCATTAGTTTCTTTAGCTGGCCTTATCGGTTGCCCAGTGCGAAATGAAGAGGGTCGCGAAATCGGCCGCTTAGTCGATGTTGTTATCCAACATGGGCACGATGCCTATCCCCCGGTATCAGGCTTGATTGTAAAAGTTGGTTTGCGTAAATCTTTTATCGACGGCGCACGTATTGCCAAACTCAGTCACCATGAGATTCAACTCTCTTCGACCACAATTAGTTTGACGGATTACAAACGCGTCGAAGGGGCCTCGCTTCTAGATGGGGATGTCCTCGACCATCAAATCGTTGATGTTAACGGTCTTCGCGTTGTGCGGTGCTCTGATCTTTATTTAGCTCCACTTGATAAAGAGATTCGTGTTGTAGGCGTTGATACGTCCTTTGTAACTTTCCTGCGCCGAATTTTCCCAGGTGCAATTGGACGGCGAGCTACTCCTCAACACGTTCTCGACTGGTCTACTTTCGCATCCCTTGCCGATACTTCTGGAGTAGTTAAGACATCTGGTTCAAAGACTGCGCTCTCACAACTGCGTCCTGCCGACTTGGCTGATTTAATTGAAGATTTAGCGGGCCGTGAACAGACGGCACTTATTGAAATGTTAGATCCAGAGCTTGCAGCCGACGCCCTTGAAGAGATGGAAGATGAAGAGTTGCAAGGACTTTTGCGCGGTCTGCCTGAGGCGCGTGCGGCCGAGCTTTTATCTCGCATGGAGCCCGACGAGTCGGCCGAAGTTTTGCGTGACTTAGATGATGAGCACCGCGAAGATATTTTAAAGGCGATGGATGTCAAAGTTGCTAATCAATTACGTCAATTGATCGCCTTCGATGAAACTATCGCCGGCGGAATCATGACAACTCACATGGTGATTGCACGCGAGAATGACACGGTTGGCCAAGCGCTCAAGTCATTAGTGGAGAGTCGTTACCGCGATATTTCAGATGGCGTTTTAATCGTTGATAGCAAAGGCAAGTTAATCGATCACATTCAGATTATCGAGCTTGTAGCGGCAAAACCTAATACTCCACTCTCTGATTTGATTGGGCCTCCCTATCCAACTTCGGTCCAAATAGATTCGCATCTAGATGAGGTAATCGAGGAGTTTTCAAATAACCGCGGCGCATCCATTGTCGTCATCGATGATAAAGGAAAACCAGTTGGTCGTATTTTGGCCGATGACTTAGTCGATGCACTTAAACCTGAAAGCCAACATGGATTATCCAAAGGCACTGGTGCGCTTTCGTGACGACGACGCGCAAAATTCGCATCGCCGCACTTCTATCGGTTATGGGTCCTGGAGTTATCGCTGGCCTATCCGATGATGATCCAGCTGGCATCACCACTTACTCGCAACTCGGAGCCAAGTTCGGCTACCAAATGTTGTGGGTGCTCGTCATTTCAACTATCGCGTTAATCATCTTTCAAGATCTTGGGGCACGCATCGGTGTTGTTACTCGTCAAGGTCTAATAGGTTTAGTACGGCAGAAGTACGGTGCCCGCTCTGGAACTTTGAGCGCATCGGCCCTGATCATCGCCAACTTTGGAACGCTAGCGGCAGAGTTTGCTGGAATCGCCGCTGCCGGACAACTCTTTGGTTATTCGCGATTTATCACGGTGCCAGCGGCTGCGCTAATAGTTTCATTCTTAGTTCTGCGCGGTTCATTTGCCGGCGTGGAGAAAGTATTTTTTGTTCTATCGGCAGTATTTATTGCCTACGTTGTCGCAGGTTTTGTCGCACACCCTGACTGGGGCAAGGCTTTACATGGCGTCGTCGTTCCATCGATGCCTTTTACCCATGACGCAATTTATATCGCCACAGCAACGTTAGGTACAACCCTTGCCCCGTGGGGTCTGGCTTTCATTCAGTCTTATGCCGTTGATAAGCGTTTAACTCGCGATGATCTAAAACTCTTGCGCGTCGATGTGTGGACTGGATCTCTACTTACAGGCATTATCGGTTTTTTCGTTATCGTCACTTGCGCAGCTACTTTAAATAAGGAGGGCGCAACAAATATTACCGATGCTGCCCAAGCTGCCAGGGCCCTTGAGCCACTAGCCGGAACGATGGCTAAAGCCCTCTTTGCCGTTGGTTTAGTTGGCGCAGCACTTCTTGCCGCTTCGATCTTGCCCCTATCGACTGCGTATTCAGTAGGAGATTTAACTGGTCAGCCCGCTGCCCTTGATGACGGTCCACGAGAAGCGCCGCTTTTTTATTCGACTTTTGGCGTAATGACTTTCTTGGCCGCCGGTTTAATTCTTCTGCCTGGTATTCCACTCATTCGTGTTTTAGTTCTGACTCAGATTCTCAACGCCGTCTTGCTTCTCCCCCTATTATTTTTCATGTACGGAATCTCTAAAGATAAACGGCTCATGGGTGAGTTCACGTCAACGATTCGCATGCGCTTTGTTTACGGCTTCATAATCTCTTTGGTCGCACTGTGTGTTGTTGCACTTTTGTGGTTCACAATCCATCCCTAATCAGGGCACTTTCTTAGTATTTTCGGGCAATCCCAGCATATTTTGTTGCCAGCGGATCGTTTATCTGACTAAAGGCACGACCAGTAGCGCGTGTGAGTAATAGGTCGGCTAACTGCGGATTTCTGGCCAGGATCGGGCCATGCATATAGGTACCGAAAACATTTCCCGCTACTGCCCCATCGAAATGACCGTCGCCATTTCCGTTTCCAGAGCTCACCCTTGCAAATGCTTTAGCGCCTGAATTAAGCGTTGTAATGCCAGAGTGATTTTCAAAACCACTTAACTCCAGATTCAAAATGAGCGACTTCGCTTTAACCTCCCCAACGCAGCGTTTTTTGCCTGGAGAGCTTTCGACATCAAGGAGAGATAGGCCGCCAACTTGTTGGCCATCTGCCCAAAAACTATTACCGATTATCTGAAAACCGGCACAGACTGCCAAAAGGACTGCGCCATCTGCAATCGCGCCTTCTAGCGTTTTCTCACGCTTGAGCGCCTCTAGAGAAAGCAGTTGAGCTGCGTCCTCTGCCCCACCCAATAAGTAAATATTTCCATTTCGCGGCAGTGGATCTTCATAAGTGACATCAATGATTGTCGTCGAAATTCCGTGGAACTTGCCTCTAAACGCTAAAACTTCAGCATTACCTTGGTCGCCATAGGTTCCAAGGAGTTCATTATGAATTCGAACGATACGTATTGTGCTCATGATGAGACCAACTTAAAGAAGGCGGTGTATGCAGCGAGGACTTCGACTGAATCGGCACCGTTGAAATGCGTGAGCGCAACGGGCAGATCGCTCTCAAGTCGACTCTCAATTCCTGCTACATGTAAACGATATGCCATATCTATTGCGCGTTCTCCGCACACAGCTACATTCTTTCCTCGAAGAGCTTCAAAGGAGATATCCCATAGCCAAGAAGTATCTAGGCCATCAACTTGGCGAGCATTCAAGATAAGAACAACGTTCTGGCCTTTAACGCCAGTAAGGGCTTCGCTCCAGGAAGCAGGATTTTTGACTAATCGAATCGAACAATTGATGCCAGTTACCTTGCGCTCGATTACTCGCTCTAAAACTGCAGGTGCAAAGGAAATTGGCGGAGCGCCAAGAACTGCGCCGGCGATATTTGCCAATTCAGCGTTACGAAAAGCTGCCGATCCTGCGCGGCGCTCTAGATCAAAG
>CAILBF010000229.1 GCA_903832395.1 uncultured Actinomycetes bacterium
CCCATTCAACTGTGACCGTGTATTCCTGTCCAACATACCGAAGGTCGGCTGCTGGTTGAATGAACATATCCTGCTCTGGGATACCTTCTTGAACAAGAATTGCTCTAGCTTCAGTCTCGAGTTTCTTTAAACCTTCCTGAAATTTATCTTCATTTATTGCCTTTAATTGCGAGTAAAAATTCATCACCAAGTCATGTCGAGAATCAGCTTGGAGCATTCCCCAGGCAGATAAAACCCCTGGATTTGCAGGAACAATCACGGAGCCAAGCTCTAACTCTTCGGCGATTGCCACAGCGTGAAGAGGGCCAGCACCCCCGTAAGCCACGAGCGAATATTCACGGGGATCAATTCCTCGAGATACAGTGATTTCCCTTATTGCATTTGCCATCGCAGCGTTGATAATCGCGATTATTCCCGCAGATGTACCCTCCGTTGAAAGATCAAGCAATTTGCCAACTGAATCCATGGCTGACTTAGCTAATGCGAGATCGAGATTCATGTTTCCTGCAAGTTTTGAAGTGTGCGGTAATCTCCCGAGAATTAAATTGGCATCAGTGACCGTTGGTTCTACTCCTCCTCGCGCATAACACGCAGGCCCTGGGAATGCACCGGCCGAACGGGGACCTACTCTGAGTGCGCCAACAGATACGAAGGCAATACTGCCGCCACCGGCACCTATCGTGTGCATGCTGACTGATGGCGAAAGGAGAGGGTGACCTTCCATAGTCGCCTGTGCTTCAATATCAGCTTTTTGTTTAACGACAAGGCTCACATCAAAAGAAGTCCCACCCATGTCTACACAAATCAATCGATCATGACTGAGAATCTTTCCAATTTCTACTCCGGCAATTGTTCCACCGACTGGTCCTGACAAAAGAGTTTGTACGGGCTTAGAGCGTGCCGTACGTGCACTCATTACTCCGCCATTTGACTGCATCACCTTAAGTTCCGGCAGCAACCCTTTTTCCTTCAACCGCAAACCTAATTCTTGTAGGTACTCATTAATAATTGGAGCGATATAAGCAGAAATTGCAGTTGTGCTAGTTCTTTCATACTCTCGCCATTCCGGTGCGACGATGGAAGAAGTCACCACCGATAGTTCAGATAATTCTGAAATAAGTAGTTCCGCAATTTTTTGCTCATGAATGGGATTTTTATATGAGTGAAGTAATACAATTGCAATTGCATCGTAGTTCGCACGCAAGTGCGGTATCAAAGCTTTTATTTCTTCCATATTCACCGGAGTAATAACTGTACCGTCAGCTGCTAATCGTTCTGTTACTTCGAATCTATGACGTCGGTCTATAAGAGGTTTCGTGGACTTGTATTTAAGGTTGTACATGTCAGGACGATTTGCGCGACCAATTTCGTACACATCACGAAAGCCACGAGTGGTTATTAGAGCTACACGTGCTCCTCTTTTTTCTAAGAATGCATTTAGTCCCGCAGTAGTACCGTGCACAAAATAATCCACCGCCGAAATATCAATTCCAAGTCCTTCGATTGCAGTTAAAACGCCATCGGCTAGTCTCCCCGGAGTTGTTAGGGCTTTAGAAGTTGAAATTTCCCCGCTCTCAGCGATCGAAATTGCATCGGTAAAAGTTCCGCCGATATCTACACCGATACGAACCTGCATGGAAACCCCTTTAAAATAGTTATGAATTCGACCAATATATGACGAGTATTTGTAAAGTCAAGGCTTTAGTCCCCTTGTTTAATAGTATTTTTTAGGTGAGCAAAGTGCGCGTTACGAACTTTTGTGGCAGTTGGAAAATGAAGTACCCACCAGTACATATTCCAATAACCTCACGTAAATATTTATAAATTTTTGTTAGCAATAGTTCGACC
>CAILBF010000230.1 GCA_903832395.1 uncultured Actinomycetes bacterium
CAATATCTCGCTGCTACTCATGGTCTTATCCTCTTATACCTGTCAAGAACCCACTACTCACGGGTGATTTCGCCGGTTTGCATGTTTACTTTTTCAGTTCCAATGCTCTCTAAGTGATTACAAATGAGCTCGGCGATTTTGATCCCGATTCCCGGGGTGGCGGCAATGTCATCTCTACTAGCTTTTCTGATCGCAGCGACTGAACCGAAGCGCTCGAGCAATGCCCCGCGGCGGGCATGGCCTAGCTGCGGAATCTCATCCAGGATTGACTCGAGCATCACTTTAGAACGGCGCGAGCGATGGAAAGTAATTGCAAAACGATGGGCCTCATCGCGAATTCGTTGAAGTAAATAAAGGCCTTCGCTAGACCTTGGCAAGATCAATGGATCAGGCGATCCGGGAAGCCAGACCTCTTCTAATCGCTTAGCTAAACCGCAGAGTGCGATGTCAGTAATCCCAAGTTCGCTTAAGGCGCGGGCTGCGGCATTAACTTGAGGCGCGCCTCCATCGACAACGATGAGCTGTGGTGGATAAGAAAACTTTCCTACCTTTCCGCCGAGCTCTGCAACTTCGGCAGCATCTATGGATCGATCGTCCATGAGCCGTTTTAATCTGCGCGTAATCACTTGATGCATCGCGCGAGTGTCATCAAAGCCTTCGTCGGTATTTATGATGAATCGTCGATATTCGCTCTTCTTCGCCAGACCGTCCTCGAAGACAACCATCGAGGCAACTACCGAAGTACCTGAAATATTGGAGATATCGAAACATTCGATACGAAGTGGAGGTTTAGACAGATCTAGCGCTTGCTCTATCTCAATCAGGGCTTTACCACTAACGGCCGCATCGGTTGAGCGCTTACTGAGGAACTGAATCAATGAGTATTGGGCGTTGCGTTTGACCGTTGCTAGAAGTTCAACTTTTTCACCGCGCTGTGGAACTTTCAAACTAACTGCTCCTCCACGAAGGGATGAGAGCCAAATTTCAAGGGCCTTGGCATCTAGCGGAAGTTCATTGACAAGAATCTCAGCCGGAATATCTGCCGGGGCGCTTTGACTATATATGGAGAAAAATAGCGCACCCATTTCATCATCGCCTTCAAGGGATTTACTTTGATCGACAATCCACGACCTGGAGCCCTTAATGGCACCACCGCGAACAATAAATATCGAACCGGCGGCATGGGCACCATCATGATGAATGGCAACGATGTCGGCAGTTAAGTTATCGGGCAGCGCAGCATCGCTAGATTCCTGCGCCCGCTCAATTGCCGTGATTGAATCGCGGATTTTAGTGGCCCGTTCGTACTCTTCGTGGTTAGATGCCAGCGCCATCTCTGCCTGCAAAGTCGGGACTATGTCGGCATTTCCATTGGCCATAAAGCCCACTAGGCGATTAGCTAACTCTTTATGATCTGATTGGCTGATCCAGTTAACGCACGGTGCTGCACACTTTCCAATATCGCCAAGTAAACACTGCCGTTTACTGCGTTGGGCTCGCTGAAAATTCGAAGTCGTGCATGAGCGAATTGGAAATACTTTGAGGATGACGTCGAAAGTACTGCGCAGCGCCCAGGTATGTGTAAATGGACCGAAGTATGTAATTCCGGGGCGTTTAGATTTACGAGTGATGAAGATACGTGGGAACTCTTCGTTATTGGTGACCGCTAAATATGGATAGGACTTGTCATCACGAAACTGCACATTGTATTGAGGCGCATACTGCTTAATCCACGAGAATTCGAGCTGCAAGGCATCAACTTCAGTATCAACGATGGTCCAATCAACACGAACAGCCTGATGCACCATGCGATAAGTCTTTTCAAGAAGATTACCTTGAAAGTAGTTGCTCAAACGGTTCTTTAAATTTATTGCCTTGCCAACATAGATGACCGTGTCAGTTGCATCATAGAAGCGATATACGCCAGGCAGTTTCGGTATATCGCTGGGTCTATATGAAGCGGGATCTGCCATCGCGCTACTTCTTAACTGCTACTTTTCTATTGGTCGCAAGCATTGGTGCCAAATATTGACCGGTGTAACTTGCTTTAACTAACGCAACATCCTCAGGTGTTCCTTCGGCGACAACTAATCCACCGCGGAATCCACCTTCAGGGCCCATGTCGATAACCCAGTCAGAGCATTTAATTACATCCAAGTTGTGCTCGATAACGATCACGGTATTGCCAGTATCGACCAGACGATTAAGAACAATGAGCAGTTTGCTCACATCCTCAAAGTGGAGTCCTGTAGTTGGCTCATCCAATACATATATCGTTCGCCCAGTTGAACGGCGTTGGAGCTCAGTTGCAAGCTTTACTCGTTGGGCCTCACCACCTGACAGTGTTGGCGCAGACTGGCCTAAGCGCACATATCCAAGTCCAACATCGTTAAGGGTTTTTAGGAATCTAGCGATAGTTGGTACGGATTCGAAAAAAGTGTTGGCTTCTTGGATCGGCATATTTAATACATCGGCAATTGTCTTGCCTTTGTAATGAACCTCTAACGTCTCGCGGTTATATCGCGCACCGTGGCAAACCTCGCACGGCACATAGACATCGGGCAAGAAGTTCATTTCGATTGTGATTGTGCCATCACCCGAACAGTTCTCGCAGCGGCCGCCTTTAACGTTGAACGAGAAGCGTCCCTGCTGGTAGCCGCGAATTTTTGCCTCAGTTGTTTCCGAGAAAAGGGCGCGGACTTTATCGAATAGACCCGTATATGTTGCCGGGTTAGATCTAGGTGTTCGCCCAATTGGGGATTGATCGACGTGCACAACTTTATCGAGAAGATCCACGCCAGTGACACTTCGATGTCGGCCAGGAACCAAGCGCGCGCCATTTAGTTTGTTAGCCAGGGTTGTGTACAAAATATCGTTGACGAGCGTTGATTTACCTGAACCGCTGACGCCGGTAACAGAGACAAATACGCCAAGCGGAATATTGACGTCGATGTTCTGCAAGTTATTCTCTTTTGCACCTTTGACGGTCAACATACGCTTAGTGTCAATTGGCCTACGAGCCTCTGGAATTGCAATGGATTTACGTCCCGATAAATATGCGCCCGTGATTGACTCTTTGGATGCAATGAGCTCTTCGTAACTTCCAGAGACAACGACATGGCCGCCGTGCTCCCCTGCTCCTGGCCCAATGTCTACAATCCAATCGGCTGTGCGAATTGTCTCTTCATCGTGTTCGACGACAATCAAAGTATTTCCAAGATCGCGCAGATGTGTAAGGGTTTCAATTAATCGACGATTATCGCGTTGGTGCAGACCAATGCTCGGCTCATCGAGGACGTAGAGAACACCCACTAAACCGCTACCAATCTGCGTGGCTAAGCGAATTCGCTGCGCTTCTCCGCCAGAGAGAGTGGCTGCTGGACGGGCTAGCGATAAATAGTCCAGACCAACGTCAAGAAGGAAGCCTAAGCGGGCGTGGACTTCCTTCATTACCCGCTCTGCAATCTGAGCTTCGCGCTTAGTTAATTTAATGTTTTTGAGAAACTCGGCGCACTCTGAAATTGATAGTTCAGTAATCTCGGAGATATTTTTATTGCCAATCGTTACTGCAAGCACTTCAGGCTTTAAACGCGCACCTGAGCAGACATGGCAGGGAATCTGGCGCATATACGCCTCGTACTTATCGCGGCTGTAATCGCTATCAGTCTCACTGTGACGACGGTGGATAAATGGAACGACGCCTTCAAAGCCGGTCGTGTAGTTCTTGGTGCCGTAGCGACCTTTGTACTTCATCTTAATCTCGTACTCATAGCCATTAATTATTGCTTCACGGGCCTTTGCAGAGATTCGCTTCCACGGAATATCGAGTGAGAAAGGCATGTCTTTCGCAAGGGCTTCCAATAGACGGATGAAGTAATCGGATGACTGACCGCCCGACCACGGAGCAATTGCACCGTCATTAATTGAGATTGAATCGTCGGGAATAATTAAATCCTCATCAACTTCAAGTTTCGTGCCGATACCGGAACATTCTGGACAAGCGCCAAAAGGTGAGTTGAAGGAGAAGGAACGAGGCTCTAACTCCTCAAAAGATAAGTTGCAGTCATGGCAAGCTAAGTGCTCGCTGAATGTGCGCTCTTTATCGGCCGACTTAGCGTCAACGAAATCTAAAATGACGATTCCAGATGCCAATCGCAAAGCAGTTTCAATTGAATCAGTGAGGCGAGTCTTGCTTTCAACTTTGGCAGTCAAGCGATCGACTACAACTTCAATGGTGTGCTTTTCCTGTTTCTTCAACTTTGGTACTTCAGTTAGTGCCACCACGGTGCCATCGACACGGGCACGTGAATAGCCTTGAGTAATTAATTCGGCAAATAAATCAACGAACTCGCCTTTGCGTGCGCGTACAACCGGAGCCAAAATTTGAAACTTCGTTGTTGCCGGCATTGCTAAAATTTGGTCCACGATCTGCTGCGGAGATTGGCGCGATACGGCCTTGCCACAGTTAGGGCAGTGCGGACGTCCCGCGCGCGCGAAGAGCAGGCGGAGATAGTCATAAACCTCGGTAATTGTGCCGACAGTTGAGCGAGGATTTCGGTTCGTAGATTTTTGGTCGATAGAAACGGCAGGAGATAGGCCTTCAATAAAATCCACATCGGGCTTGTCCATCTGGCCTAGGAACTGACGGGCGTAGGCAGATAGAGACTCGACGTAGCGGCGTTGTCCTTCGGCAAAAATTGTGTCAAAAGCTAGCGATGATTTACCAGAGCCCGAGAGGCCAGTAAAGACAATGAGGGCGTTGCGCGGTAGTTCAATTGAGACGTCTTTGAGGTTGTGCTCACGGGCACCACGGACTACCAACTTATCGATACTCACTAAACCCCAGCCTCTTCCATTGAACGAAGTTCACGCTTTAAAATCTTAATCTCATCTCTAAGGCGTGCAGCGACCTCGAACTGAAGTTCGGCGGCGGCATTCTTCATCTGATCAGTGAGCGAGCCTATCAACGCAATCAACTCTTGGCGTGGCAGAGTAACTGAGCTCTTCGTGAAAAGCCCCGCCGATGCAAGGGTTTTCTGGTTGGCCTTCTTGCTCGTTGCCAGAATCGCCTCGGTATCCTCGCTCTCGCGATTGATTAAGTCGGTGATATCTGCAATCTTCTTACGCAGTGGCTGCGGATCTACACCACGCTCTAAGTTATAGGCCACTTGCTTTGCGCGGCGGCGATTGGTCTCATCAATGGCTTTAGCCATTGAGTCGGTGATGTTATCGGCATACATATGCACTTCACCGGAAACATTTCGGGCAGCGCGACCAATTGTTTGAATCAACGAGGTGGCCGATCTCAAGAAGCCCTCTTTATCGGCATCTAAAATGGCGACGAGAGAAACCTCTGGAAGGTCTAAGCCTTCGCGCAGTAAGTTAATTCCAATCAAAACATCGTAATCACCCATACGTAGTTCGCGTAGAAGTTCAACTCTGCGCAACGTATCAACTTCAGAGTGTAA
>CAILBF010000231.1 GCA_903832395.1 uncultured Actinomycetes bacterium
AATGGAAAGAAGTATGATTCGTATGAGCCACCTTCCCCTTCGAGAACAAGTTATCCTAAAGGACAGTACAATTTAAGAAATGCAACTGAGAGTGGTAATTTGAGGGTCGATTTTACAACTAATCTAGACGGTACAATCAAATATGTTAATTACACCTTAAAAGGAAGTTTTTTAAATGAAGAATACCTTAAAAAAACTTTATCAGATTGGAGTTTTATTCCAGCAATGAAAAACGGTGTGCCATGTGAAGGTGTGATCAGTTTAAATTTTGACTGGTTTGATAATTCAGAATCACTAAGAGATCAAAATGCCGGTCGGTGGGCTAGTGGTACTACTATTCAACGACCTGCGGCAAAACCTTATCTTGATGGTATTTCAGATCCAGATCAAATTCCGGTATGTACAATTCAAGTACATCCTAAAATACCAGATATAATGCGCAGTAAAGGTGTTTTGGGTAAATTCATTGTGCGATATGTGGTAAATGAAAAAGGTGATGTTGAAGACTCAATAGTTACAAGTGCTTCATATTGGATAAGAGATAGTAATGGTCAGGAAAAGGCTTTTATAATCGAAAATCTTGATATGAATAAATTTAAAATAGGCGAAGCTAATTTCTCTAACGCAATTAGTAGATGGAAATTTAGACCTGGTATGAAAGACGGCGCACCTGTTCGTGTAGTTATGTCAACGCCGATTGTTACTACTATCGGTGAAGATTTCCCGTGAGGGGACAATCAATTCTAATGTTAACTGCTTGGCTTCTTTAATGACTGATTTTTTTAAAAGTTCCTTAATGAAATTATCAATAATCTCTGCTTTCATCTTGTGCTGCGCCTGCCCGATTTGAATATGGGTGAGGTTTGGGCCTGTGGGCTTTCGTTCCCAAGACTTCCCAATAAATCGGCAGCCACTTCCAGAAAGTATTCACTAAAACAAGAATCATACCCTAAAATCGCGTCTTGAGACATTACAGCTTAATCAGAGTCATCGGAAGTACCCCCGTTCAGATTACTAGGCTCATTGGCTTGGCTCTTACAATGGTTGTGCTCTCATCACTCGGACCATCGCAGGCCTCTGCTGCAACGGGAACAACCTCAGACGGGCTACAGTGGTCGGACAGTGGCGGCGCGGTGACGATCACTGGATACTCAGGAGCTTCTTCTTCTATTCAGATTCCAGCTACGATTAACAATCTTTTGGTGACTGCTATCGGTTCGCAGGCGTTCCAAGGAAATACTGGGATTACTAGTTTAGCGTGCCCACAGGGTATTACTTCGCTAGGCAGTCTAGCATTCGATGGCTGTCATAGACTCTCCACCGTTTCTTTCGCCTTCGGATTATCCAGTCTAGGCAGTTGGGCTTTCCGGGGCTGTGCCGCCCTCACCGCTATAACGCTGCCAGAGTCACTCGTTAGCCTTAGCAATAATGTATTCGATGGATGTTCGAGCTTAACTCACATGCACTTGTCGTCCAGTCTTACCTCCATAGGCGATCAGGCATTTATCGGATGCACAAAATTGGCAGCCTTTGATGTAGGACTTGGAAATCCCGCATTCACGACTATAGACGGAGTTCTCTTTGACAGTACTCACTCGACCCTCATTGCATTTCCCGAGGGCAAAGCGACTACCTATACAATACCTTCTGGGGTAAGTACCATTCATACAGGTTCATTTGCCCGCGATTCCATTCTCGTTAGTATCACATTGCCCAATAGCTTGAGAGTTATCGAAGCTAATGCGTTTGAATCCTGCTCGCAAATCACTAGTATCGTAATTCCTTCAAGTGTAACGACAATTGGCAGCAACGCATTTCTGTACTGCACTGCGCTTAAAGTCGCATTCTTCAACGGCAATGCTCCATCAATCGGAGCCCCCGGTCCCTTTGATAAAGCTGTCAATGCCATAGTGTACTATATTTCCGGGACTAGTGGATGGAGCTCTCGTCTAGGTACAACTCCTACCGCTCTAAGTAATACCATTATACCGTCTATCAATCATCTCTCTCAAACCGCAGGTACCACATCGGGAGGGGATATTCTGACAATCAATGGGTCCAACTTGTCCGCAATTACCTCGATTTATTTTGGACAGAGTCAGGCCGTCGCATTCACCATCAACAGCGATTCAACAATCACTGTCACCTCACCAATGGCTCCAATTGGCCAAGTAAGCATTGTTGCGACAAACGCCGCTGGATCCAGCGCTCCCTCAACGTATTCTCTTTTCACATTTCTTCAAAAGCCATCAATTCTCATTCAACCAGTTTCACAGACTGGCGTTGTAGGACACGGGGTGACAATTAGTGTATCGGCTGCAGGATCGGGTCCGCTCAGTTACCAATGGTATCGCAACTGGACCGCGATTCCCGGTGCAACCTATTCCGCAATAGCGGTATCCAGTCTTTCTATATCGGACGCCGGTGCATATACTTGCGTGGTTTCTAATCCAGCCGGAAGCGTAACCACCGCATTTGCGTTGCTCAGTGTTGCTTCTGGCGCTGGCAGTCCGATCGCGATTACAGCGCTAAATTTGTTAACAACCATCGTTATTTCCCAATCCCTTGCGCTTCAGCTTCGAGTTGATTTCCCTGACGGCACTCAAGTAATCAATCCAAGCGGGCTCTCAGTTTTTGTAAATTCCACAAAGATTACCATTCAGGGACTCACAATTGTTGGCGCTTCTTCGGGTGACACACAAATTGTAGTCACCTATCAGGGAACAGTTGCGTTACTACCCGTTTCGATAAGTGCGACGGAAGTTCTCTCCTCAATTGACTCGTATTTAGCAACACCTACTAGCAATTATCGTATTCTCGTTCCTGTCGTCGTGATCAACTATTTTCCTACAATCGATGGAATTAACTTGGATACGACCCGCGCACCACTTACCAATGGCACAGCGGGTGCTGCTACACTCGCTCAGGTAAAAGCAAGAGCTATAGACATCCAGAAATTAACAAAATTCGGAATCGAAGAGGGTTCCAAATTCCGAAATTTTAATGGGCTTAACAATACTCCCGAAGTTGGCTTAAAGGTCATCAAATACATTAATGTTTACGAGACAAATTATATCCAGAGCACGGTGCAAGCGCCTAATAACATTCCTGATGTGCAGACAATTTTCGCGAATATCGGACTTAAGGAGTTGGTTAATAGTGTGGGAGTGAAGGAAGTGTGGCTGAATATGTTTCCGATTAGTTCAGAATATCCATTAGTCGCACAGGAAAAAATACCGCAAACTCTATGGATTAGCTTTCCGGAATCGTACATGTCTAGTCCGACAACAGGCAACATCTCGAACAGCGATAGAAACAACACTGTATTGCCGATATATAACAGTACATATGTGGTTTACGCGTACAATCTAGGTAGGACACAAGCAGAGAATATTCATAATCACGGGCATCAGATTGAAGCCCAGATGGACTATATAGATAAAAGCGCCTCTGGTACAGGTCAGAGACTCTTTAATAATTTATTTGTTGGATATCCTTCGACCGGAAATCCTTCGGGTCGTTGCGGTAATACGCATTTCCCTCCAAACGGGACTTCTGATTATGATTGGAACAATTCTACAGCAGTGCTGAGCGATATTCAGAGTTGGCAGCCATCGGGCGGCCCTAAAGTTCCTGTTCTAAATTCGAATTGGCTCTCGCGTAATTATTCTTATCCGAATCAGAGCACATTCAATCAAAATTATATCGACAACGAGCCTCAGTACAAATGGCTCATATATTGGTTTCAAGCAATACCTGGATACGGGAATAAAATTAATTATGGTGCCAGCGAAGTCTCTGATTGGTGGGATATTTTTTATAATTGGGACGCCGCCAACACTCAGCAGCGAACGCTTTGGCAGTCGCCTAATGCAGTAATTGTTCCGGGTGCACCGTCAGGGATTTCTGTAACGGTAGGTAACGCGCAAGCTACAGTTAGCTTTAGTGCACCTGCGACGAACGGAGGGGCAAGCATTTCCGGGTACACAGTTACTGCCATACCGATTTCGGGAGGTTCTTCAGTGGTTACGAACTCCGTTGGTTCGCCAGTTACTGTTAACGGCCTGACAAACGGAATTACCTACAGTTTTTCAGTGAGTGCGGTGAATAG
>CAILBF010000232.1 GCA_903832395.1 uncultured Actinomycetes bacterium
AGTTAAGCCTTGATCCAATAACATTCTAAAACGCTCGTTAGTTTCAGCAGGTGTCCCGAAACCACCGTACTGACCCATCGTCCATACACCTGGATCGGCATTAATTCCGCGCGTATATGGATATTTGCCAGGCTCTTCGATTGTCATCGCTACTTACTTTCCTCTAACTGTTGGCGAAGTACTTTTTTAGCAATCTTTCCAGTTGAGTTTAATGGAAATTCTTTTACAACCATAACGACTTTTGGCTTCTTATACGATGCCATGCTGGACTTACAGTGCGCCATCACTTTCTCGCTAATCTCTTCCTCCGTAGCGGTGACACCGGGCTTGAGCGTCACCATCGCAACAACACGTTGGCCCCACTCAGAATCCTTTACCCCAATGACTGCAACCTCGAGAACTCCCTCTACATCTGCAACCACATCTTCGATTTCACGAGGATAAATGTTGTAACCGCCGCTAATAATCATGTCACCTTTGCGATCGACTAAATAAAGGCGATTATCGGCATCTAATCGGCCTAAATCTCCCGTATGTAGCCAGCCATCGCGCACGGCCTTAGTTACCGTTGCATCCATTCCTGCAGCACCGTAATAGCCCCGCATAACATGGTCTCCACGAGTGATTACTTCACCAATCTCGCCAATTGCAACTGGCTTGTTATCTTCATCGACAATTAATATCTCAACACCAATACAAGCGTTGCCAGCGCTAGTTAGTAAGTCAGGATTACCTTGTAGACCTAGCTCGTGGTCTCTCGCACTGAGCACAGTTACCGGTGGAATCGCTTCGACAAGTCCGTAGTACTGCACCATATTCTTAGTGATCGTTTCATAGCACTGCTTTATATGCTCTGGCGTCATTGGAGCCCCGGCATATCCCAACAAACGCAAGTTAGCCATTTTTCCGCGGCTCATTCCGGGCATGGCAAGTAGGCGAGCAATCATTGTAGGTACTAGTGCAGTTGCATTTCCACCGCGATTAATGATTACGTCGACGAAGTCATCTGGATCAAACTTGGCTTGAATGATTTGCTTTGCACCAAATGCAAAGTAAGGAAGCACGAACAAACCGCTGGTGTGGGTAATCGGTCCGGCATGAATCCAGCAATCAGTCTCATCTGGAACACGTTTTAAGATATCTGTAACAATATTATTCAAACTTGCAATTCGATTTCTGTGGGTTCTAATAGCCCCTTTTGGATTTCCAGTTGTTCCACTTGAATAGTTGAGTGAGACAAGTGAGTCTGGATCCACCGCGAGCATGAGTGGCTCAGCTAATTGTGCCGCTAGAAAATCTTCGTAGTTTGTAGTCCCTGGCTCATTTCCGTGAATGAGAATCACGTGTTTTACCAAGTCACGTACTGGGGCACTTTCATCCCAAAATTTATGATCCACAATCAAAACCGTTGCACTGCAGTCTTTAGCAATTCGCACCCAGTCATTTGGGTGAAGTCGATAGTTAAGGGCTACTCGGCAAAGGCCGGCGCTTGAAATGCCCAAGTCGCTCTCAACGTAAGAAATTTGATTGAACTGCAGGTCTAATACTCGATCCTCGTTCTGTAGGCCTAGGGCGCGCAAGCCTCTCGACAACTGAAAAATACGTCCGCCGATTTCACCAAAGGTAAGGACACCTTCCTCGCTTTCAACTGCAGGACGATCGCGATAGGCGCGCGCTGCGCGCGCTACAAGAGTTCCAACATCCATTTAGCGGTGTTTCCCTTCGGTAGGTATGGAATAGGCGCTATCTAGCACCCAAGCGCCTTTCGGCAAGACGGTAAGTGGATTGATATCTAACTCACTGGATTCTGGAAAAGTACTGGCAACTTCGGCAATCCGCAAGACTGCGGAAATAAAAGCTTCAATGTCGGCCGGTGCCGAGCCTCGCGCACCGGCAAATAGTTGAGCGAGACGCGTTTCAGAAATCATTTCGCGAAGTACGCTCTCATTAATTGGCAACAATCGAATTGATACATCAGAGATAATTTCAGTCAGAATTCCACCTACGCCGATAGTTAAAACTTTACCGAGGGATGAAGATGTTACGCCAACCAAAGTCTCAACTCCCTTAGGAACAAAAGTTTCAACGAGGACATCATTTGTTACTCCGCTAAGTTTTGATAAGCGAGAATAAGTTTCGCCAGCATTGGAAGCATTAATATCTAAAGCCACACCGCCCGCTTCGCTCTTGTGGAGCAGACCTGGAATTACCGCTTTAAATACCGTCCGACCTCCAACAAATTCAACGGCCGATTGCACTTCATTTTCATTTTTTACAACGACTGAAAGTGGAACTGGCACGCCAACACTCTTCCAGAGTTCTTTCATTTCAACTTCAGTGGCAGTATCAGAAGGAGTTGGAAATGCACCAGCGAAATCTTTTTTAGTAACTTTTTCAACAAAACGAGAACTGTCTTTTAGGATTCTCAGTGCCGCAACGGCTCTATCGGGAGTTGGAAAGACCGGAATACTGAGCGAATTGAAGATTCCGCTGGCTAGAGGTGCCAAATTCTTCGAGCCAGTGCGTGCAACTGCGATTGGAATGCTTCGAATTTTTCTGACTGCACCCAAGGCCGAAGCGATTCGTTCGACATCTGCCCCTACAAGTACGGCAAAGCAGGCGATTATGGAATCTACGCCAGTGTCCTTTGCCAATACATCCAAACATTTTTCAAATAAATCAGGCGATGACATAACTGCCGCCGTCACATCGACGGGATTATTAGCGTTTCCATACGAAGGTACGATTTTTCTGAGTTCGGCTAGGGTCTCCGGCGCCAATACTGCAAGCTCAAGCCCATTCTTTTCCAAGGCATCGGTAGCAAGGATTCCGCTACCGCCCGAAGTAGTAATGATTGCAACGCGTTTTCCTAGGGATTTAACACCGGATGCAAAAATTAATCCAGCATCCAATAGTTGCTCGACATCTTCTACTCGCACAGCACCCGTCGACTTTATCGCCGCTTCGATAATGCGATCTTCGGTGGCAAGGGCTCCGGTATGTGATGCCGCTGCGATTGCGCCTTGAGCCGAACGACCAACTTTTAAGATTGCCGTCGGTTTCTTAGCAGAAATTACCCGCAGAGCTTCAACGTCGGTTAACGACTCTGCATAGAGGAGAATCGCAGAGATCGAAGAATCATCGGCAAGGGCGTTAGCAACCTCTAAGTTGGTGACATCGCTTTCATTGCCAGTGGTTACAACGACGCCGAGCGGTACACCGGCATCAAGACCCAATGAGTACATCCCATAACCAAGGGCGCCGGATTGACTAACGAAAGCAATATTTCCTGCTTCAACGACCGTTGTTGGTGATGAAAATACTGGCGAGAAAGATGCAACTAACTTGTTAGCCCCACCCACCGAACCAATACAGTTTGGACCAACCAGTCGCATTCCGCTGTTTTTAGCAATCGCAACTAATCTTGCTTGCGCTAAAACACCTTCATCATCGGATTCAGCAAAGCCTGATGACATAACAATCACAATCTTTACGCCAGCAATGCCGCACTCGGTTAAGGCTTCTTCTACTGAGTTAGCTGGAAGCATTATCAGCGCTAAATCAATCTCTTTCTTAACTTCTGTTATTTTTGGAAAACTTTG
>CAILBF010000233.1 GCA_903832395.1 uncultured Actinomycetes bacterium
ACTATGCCAAGACATTAGACAAGGCCGGCATTCCAGTAACTCTCAAACAGTTCCCTGGCATGATTCACGGCTTCTTAAATCACAGCGCCATGGTTGATGGTTCAATTCAAATGCGACAGTGGCTCAGCGCTCAAATTGTTGCAGCTACTTTCTAGGGTAAAAAGGAAAGTGGTTCGGCATTAAGTCTGTGGAACTACTTCGTGCATTTTTAAATTAGTTAGTTGTTCTTCACATACTCAGCAGCATGTGGAAAGCCATTGGCTTCAAGCTTCTCAGCAATGTCTGCCTTTACCGCCTGAACGACTTTATGTGTTCCGTTGCAGTTCTTCTCAGGATCTGTGGTGTATCCGCATTTACAAGCGCCCATGACATGTCTCTTTTCTTAGTAAGAAGGTCGAAATCGTATAGGACTAGAGACATTTAGGCGCTTTGAAGCTGATAAGGACACCCTTTTCTAGGACCTCACTCGCAAGTGGCATATAGATAATCCCGCCTACTTGCGGCGAAGTTCTCGCAGCGAAGCCTTCAACGCCTTGCGCTCTGCCGTTGCCACAGGATCTTTCTTTGTTGGAAAGGCCCACTTAAGAATAAGCACAAGGATGGCTATGCCGACAAATCCGCCAAAGCCTTGAAAGAAGAGTCCGTTATTAATTCCACCGAGCATGGGTGCAAATCTAATGCGTGCCTAGAAATTTCGCTCGTTGAATACGGAGATTTAAACCAAAGACGCTCGAGCAAACTGCCTATTTTTCGTAATGAAAGCGCGCGGAGATGATTACCAGCGCTTTGCCATCGACGCGATAGACGAGTCTGTGGGTCTTATCTATTCGCCGTGAATACGTAGCCTGATCGTGAAATCTCAACTGCTCCGGCACCCCAATCCCAGTAAGTGGATCTACTAGGCAACTCTGGATCAACGCATTAATACGTTCAATTTTTTTCGCATTGCCACTACGCGACCAATACTCCAAATCCTGCCTTGCGCGCTCGGTCATTGATGCCGAGGTTAATTTATTCCTAGCCACGCCAGTAACTTACTTTCGCTTCTTCGTCGCCCTCGGTGCACTTTTCACGGCTTGAATGGGAAGCTCCAGTGCAAACAATTCTCCGCGATCGGCCTGTGCAAGGGACTCCATTATCCATTCCCGATTTGCAGGAGTGGAAAGCAAGTAAGTGGTTTCAATCATGGACTCGTACTCGCTCTGGGAAATGAGCACAGCGTTTCCCGCCTTCGAGGTAATAACCACAGGCTTCATATCCTCATTGACCTGCTCGATTAATGGAAATAACTGGGCACGTGCCTGCGACGCAGTAATAGACATAGTTTTAAGCCCTTCTTGAGTGGTACCAGAAAGCGTACCATAGAGAAGTTAAACATGAACTTCTTACCTCGCGCCCAGTGCCCAGGTTCGTTACACAGAGTAGTTTCACAAAAGAAACAACCCCCTCGGTCGTAATGACCAAGGGGGCTTACCGCTAATTAATTAAGCTGCTGGAACTGTGTGAACGTCCAAGTTCTCCTTGACGATGTGAACTTTGAATGTCCATAGATTCTCAGAACGTGGATCGATGATGAGCTCGACCCAGTGATTAAATCCGGAACCAAATGTCTGAACGCGAGTGAAGTTCTCAACGAGTGAGCCCTTGTCCTTCTCGACAAGCTTTCCAGCCGTCTCGTTCATTGGCATATCAACTTGGTACCAGTGCTCGTCACCGTTTTGTAGCAGAACTGGCTTCTTGAACTTCAATGTGTTCGTCAGCAACGCCTGCTTGACGTTTGCAAAGGCAGCTGTGTTCTCGTTATTTGGTGTAGCTGCATCGCGTGCATAGCCTTCCCAATCCATGTTTGCCTGTACGACAACGATGACTCCGACTGCTTCATCTTTAACGGCCTTAGCAAAGCCCTTATTGATCCAAGCAACGTTTGCTGCATCGCGTGCCTTGTATTCGGCATCATTTCCGTCAACAGCAGTGTCGTTGTATGTCTTAAACGTAGGTGTGGCAACAGCTGAGTTATTTGCAGAGCCTGGAACGTGAGGCAAGATGTACGTGATCGACTTGTACGTAAACATCTGCATCTCTGGGTAGTTAGCATCATGCGAGACGCTAATACGTGGACTCGGGCTACCGAGTGAGATATATGAACCGTCTTTATTCTGGAAGAAGTTTGAACGAACTAATGCAAGACGCGTCATCGGATCAAATGCACCCTTTACTGCGCGATCGCAATCGACCCATTCATTATCGCCAACTGAGTAAAAGATTGGCTTATTAAACTTGTCGAAGAAACCAGTCTTTAGCGCAGGGTATGCAGCATCGGTGCACTTATCGCCTTTCCCGCTCATTGTGTCGCCATCGAATGTGACCAAATTGATTGCCGAGTTAGCATTGATTGCATTTATAACTGCAGGTGTCTGGGCAACGCCTTTAGCGTCATATGGCATATCACCAATAAGGGCGATGCTGTACTTAAGAGATTGTTCAGCATTTGCTTATGTGCCGGCTGCAGAAGATAGTGCCACTGCGAGTGAGCCGACTAGTAGAAGTGCGAATGTGCGCCGCAGCGCCTTGCCTGTGAGTAGTTTTGTCATGAGGCGCATCTTTAAGCGCCAAAGTAAGCAGTTGCTGAACGCAAACCATCCTTGTGCTAAATCCTAGGTAAATATTCACCTTTTCCGATGGGCGATTAGCAGAAATGTAAACCAGCCATTCATCTTCAGTTACCAATCCCGTTACCTGGCTACCCCAAGATGTGGCCATGAACTTATGGAATATCACCCATTACTTTCACACTCATCGCCAGCCCGTCGATCAGTACACCCAGTTAGAGCTAGACCAGCACTCCCGCTTGAGTCGCATCCGTCGTGCGACTCAAGAACATGATGAAGAGCTCCTGCGCCAGGCCGTCGTCATCGATCTAACCCGTCGCATCGCTTAGTAATTCGAGTACACCATGAAAGGAAATATCGATAATGAGAAAACTACTCATGTCTAATATGCCACTTGCTCTATCGTTTGTAATCTTCCTTGGTACGGTTTTCTTTACAACTCGCTCGCAATAACAGGACTGTGTTAATCTTGTAGCAGTCAGGAAGGTGCACCATAGAGTTACTGAAATAAACCCCGTAGAGAAATCTGCGGGGTTTATTTTATTTTATGGGAGATGCGAAAGGCCCGTCGGAGAAA
>CAILBF010000234.1 GCA_903832395.1 uncultured Actinomycetes bacterium
AGTGCGAGTCTTTGGGGTGCACTACTTGGAACAATTGTAATCAGCACTATCGGTCAACTTCTCCTGATGATGGAGCAAGATTTACCGATTTTTGGTATTCATGCACACATTCCACAAGGTTCACGAGCAGTCATAATTGCTATCGCGTTCGTGGCTGTACTACTTTGGCGCTCGAGTGGTATTGCTAACGGTAAGGAATTCTCAGTTCCAACACTTTGGCGCAAATAAAACAGTTGAACAAAAGTCGGTTGCTTAAAAACTCTTTATCTAAAAGGGTTAAAATCTGGCAAACGCTTCTCGGTAAATGCCTTCCCACCTTCTTGAGCCTCAGGCGTTTTTGTATATAAATCCAATACATCAAAGGAGAGCGCTGCAATTCCAGCGATATGGTCGCTATCGGCGTTAAATGAATGCTTAAGGGCTTTGAGTGCCGTTGGCGATAGTGCGCAAATCTTTAGCGCCCATTCCATTGATGCGTTCATCAGTTGATCAGGCTCAACAATTTTGTTAACAAGGCCCCATCGCTCAGCTGTTACCGCGTCATATTGTTCGCATAGGAACCAAATTTCACGTGCGCGTTTTTCGCCAACAACACGAGCTAAGTACGCACTTCCAAAACCGGCGTCGAAAGAGCCAACACGTGGACCGACTTGACCAAACTTTGCATTCGTTGAGGCGATTGAAAGATCTGCAAGAACATGTAATACATGGCCGCCACCAATTGCAAAACCATTTACTGCAGCGATGACTGGCTTAGGAACGGCGCGAATCATTTTGTGCAGGGCTTCGATCTCAAACATTCCAGTTTCGGTTTGACCGTAGCCTCCCGTCTCGGCGCGCTCCTTTTGATCGCCCCCAGTACAAAAAGCCTTTTCTCCTGCGCCAGTTAAAATCACTGCGCCAACGGATGCATCCGTCCATGCCCGCTTAAAAGAGCTGAGAAGTTCATCGACGGTGCGCCCACGCAGTGCGTTATAGCGATCCGGGCGATTGATCGTGATAACTGCGACTCCACGGTCAATTACGTATGTCGTATCGGTCAAATCATCTATAGAAATCATTGCTACACCTTATCCTTGAACGATTAGTTAAGCCGAAACCTCGATAGCAACTGCAATACCCAAGCCAACGCCAATGCATGCAGCGACAATTCCAATGCCTCCACCTCGTCGCTTTAGCTCCCTTGCACACTCGACGATAACGCGCGATGCCGAGGCTCCTACTGGATGGCCAATTGCGATCGCTCCACCGTTGACGTTAACTCGCTCGCGATCAATCTCGGGTATCTCATGGAGAACCGTTAAAACCATCGATGCAAAAGCCTCATTTATCTCCCAAAGGGCGATATCCGAAGTGTTTCGACCAATCTTTGCAAGGAGTTTATGAATTGCGCTCACTGGAGCCAGAGAGAAGAGATCAGGATCAGTTGCTGTAACTTGCGATGCCAAAATCTTTGCAATTGGTTCGAGGCCAAATTCTTTAGCGTGAGCACCATCGGTAATTAAAGTAGTAACACAACCATCATTTAATGGAGAGGAGTTCCCGGCAGTACCGGAACCATTCGGGGAAAACGCAGATGCAAGGCTGCCCAATATCTCCATGGTGGAATCTGGGCGAATAGATTCATCGCGAGTTACATCGCCAAAGGGAACGACCCATCCATCATGCAACCCGTTCTTCCATGCGGCATCTGCCAAAAGGTGCGAACGCAGCGCCCATTCATCTTGTTCAATTCGTGATATTCCCAGGCGTTCGGCGACAACTTCTGAACACCGGCCAAGGTTTGCCGTCCAGTTTGGTTGCATGAGTGGATTGGTCAATCTCCACCCAACAGTGCTTTGATGAAATTTCGGGTCTACTGGCTCTTGCTTGCTTGTTCGCTCAACAATCCAAGGAGCACGGCTCATACTTTCCACGCCGCCAGAAATAATTAAATTTGCATCTCCAGATTTAACTGCCCTTGCGCCTTGCACAATAGCTTCAGCACCTGAGCCGCATAATCTATTTAGCGTAAGACCCGGCACGGTGTGTGGGAATCCTGCTAGTAGCGCTCCCATGCGAGCGACATTTCGATTATCTTCACCTGCCCCATTGGTATCTCCAATAATGACGTCGTCAATTAGCGCCGGATCAATCTGCGGTGTTCGCTCCATGAGTGTGCGCAAGGTTGAACCGAGGAGATCATCGGGGCGTGTTTTTGATAGGCCACCAAAATACTTCCCAAAGGGCGTTCGAACGGCACTTACGATGAACGCCTCAGGAGTTGTCATATGGCGTATTATTGCCTATCGTTAGAAAAACGCACCACCTATAATGTCCTTATTATCCTAGGAAATAACCCATAGAGATGGAGCAACCGTTTTTATGGCCATTCCACTGAGGGTATTAGTTGTAGGGGCAGGCCGCGGAATAGGTCGCTCGATTTCAAAGCAATTGCTGGATTTAGGTCATAGCGTGGCGCTGTGTTCACGGACAAAATCTGACTTAGATCTTATTGTCGATGGACGAAGTAATAAAACTCTCACCATGGCTGCAGATGTAACTATGCCAGGGACAGCAGAGGAAGTCATTGAAAAAGTTGTTAGCGCTTGGGGTGGAATCGATGTCCTTATTCTCAATGCCGGCGATGGCATCAGTGCGCCACTAGATAAAACAACGGATCAAATGTGGGACCACATGCTCAACTTGAATTTGAGCGCACCTTTTAAATTTATAAGGGCAGCAGTGCCACATATGAAATCAGCTAAAAGCGGTCAAATAATCGTTATTGCAAGTAAGGCGGGTTTAGTTGGAGAGCCAAATGTCGCGGCTTATACGGCGGCGAAACATGGAGTAGTAGGTTTAGTACGAGCCGCTGCAAGCGAGTTATCCCGCTATGGAATTACCGTAAATGCGGTTTGCCCAGATTATGTCGATACACCAATGACAGAGCGAACTCTGCAAGCAGCTGCCGATAGAACTGGCAAGGCTATTAATGAAGTGAAATCGGCGTTGGAGTCAAAACTTTCTGGTGGACGATTACTTTCCGCTGACGAAGTTGCCGTGGCAGCAATCTCATTTATTGGTGATTCAAGTAAGACCGGTATAACACAACTGCTCGAAGGAGGGCGCTAACATGACAATCAAGAAGATTAATCCAGAGACTCTTGCCCCTCCAATTGGATTTTCTCATGCAGTTCTTGCTGAGGGAAAATATATTTTTTTAGCTGGGCAAACTGCATTAAATAAAGAGAACGTTATTGTCGGAGATACCATTGTCGCCCAGTTTGAGAAGGCACTTATCAATCTAGTTACTGCTTTGAAAGAGGCCGGCGGAACCCCAGAGGATCTAGTCAAAATCACTATCTTTTGTGTTGACCCAGTTACTTACCGCGCGAACTCGCGGGAGATTGGGAAAACTTGGCAATCTCTTTTAGGCAAGAATTTTCCTGCAATGACCTTGGTTGGAGTAACTAGGTTGTGGGATGACAACGCTCTTGTTGAAATCGAAGGCATTGCTTGCCTCTAATGAATGACATTTCCCTTTTATGGAGCGCCCAGTCGATAGCGATTATTGGGGCTACTGAGCGCGAAAATGCGATGGGACGAGCTCCAATTGAGTACTTACAAAAGTTTGGATTTGCCGGGCACATTTATCCAATCAATCCGAAGAGTTCGACGATCCTTGGATTACAAAGTTTTCCAAAAATAACAGAAGTTAAGAAAGAGATTGATTTAGCGCTGATAATGCTTCCAGCTAACTCAGTAGAAGAAGCCTTAACCGAGTGCGGCATTGCTGGCGTAAAGATTGTAATTGTTATGTCATCAGGTTTTGCTGAATCCGATGATGAAGGTGTCTTAGCGCAAGCAAGATTAGTTGCGATTGCTAAAAATAGCGGAATGCGACTGGTGGGTCCAAACTGTATTGGTTCGGTGGGTGGGGCTAACAAGTTAGTTGCATCTTTCTCACCAGTATTTTCATCACCAACAACGGTCGTTGAAGCAGGAAATATTGCTCTCGTTAGTCAATCCGGCGCCCTTGGTTATGGGATGTACTCATTGGGTCTTGATGCCGGTGTACCGCTCGGCGTAGTTGTAACCACTGGCAATGAAAGCGATGTCACCAATTTAGAGGTTGCTAACGCCCTTGCCGAAGATTCTTCGATCTCTGCGATTCTCCTCTATGCAGAGTCGTTAACCGACGTTGAAGCTCTGCGCGTAATTTCTGCTAAGAAACCGACGGCAATCTTAAAAGTTGGTCGTTCGGCTCAAGGCGCAATCGCCGCGGCATCACATACCGGAGCCCTTGCCACCGAAGATCGCATTATCGAAGCGGCGATAAAGTCGACGGGTGCTGTGCGAGTAGAAGATGTCGAGCAACTATTGGAT
>CAILBF010000235.1 GCA_903832395.1 uncultured Actinomycetes bacterium
ATCGCGAACAGTTACTGGAACGCCGTAACTCTCCAAGATTCGAACAAACTCGGCCTCGTCTTCACGGCGAGATGCCGTCCACTTTGACCCCGGTGTTGGGTTAAGGGGAATTAAATTCACATGCGCGTTGCGATTTTTAAGAAGTCGCCCCAATAAATCGGAGCGCCATGATTGATCATTAATATCCCGAATGAGTGCATATTCAATTGAATATCGGCGACCAGTTCGCTTTTCATACGCATCGGCAGCGGCCAGAACTTCCTTAATATTCCATCGTGAATTAATCGGTACTAAAGTATCTCGAAGCTCATCATCTGGAGTATGAAGAGAAACTGCCAAAGTAACTGCAATCCCCTCTTCGGTAAGTTTTTCAATTCCATTAACGAGACCAACCGTTGAAACTGTCACTGAGCGTGCGCTGATGCCCAAACCATCTGGGTTTGGATCGGTAATATTTCGCACAGAGCGCATCACTGCGTTGTAGTTAGCTAAAGGTTCGCCCATGCCCATGAAGACAATATTTGAAAGGCGTGTTGGCCCTCCTGGGAGTTCCCCATTTGCACATGCACGAGCGGCAGCCACAATCTGTTCGGTGATTTCACCGGCACTTAAATTGCGTGTTAAGCCCGCTTGACCCGTTGCGCAAAACGGGCAGTTCATTCCACACCCGGCCTGTGATGAAATACAAACAGTCACGCGATCGGAGTAGCGCATTAATACGCTCTCAACTAATACGCCATCATGTAATTTCCATAAATCTTTGCGGGTCATGCCTTCATCACATGTAACCGAACGAACCAACTCAATGAGTTTTGGTGTTAACTGATCGGCAATACTTTGACGCATTTCGGCTGGGATATCAGTCCATGTTTGTGGATCATTTGAAAGATGCGAAAAATAATGCGTCGCTACTTGTGTAGCTCTAAAGGCTGGCAAACCTAGAGCTTTGGCAACTTCTCGTCGCTCCTCTGGAGAATAATCAGCTAAGTGTTTAGGAACCTTCTTGCGCTGAACTGGCTCATCGAAAACTAAATTGATCTCAGGAACGCTCATGTCCAGGCTTTTACTAACTCAAGGGCTAACCACAACGCTGGAGCTGAAATCAAAACAGAATCTAGTCGATCTAACATTCCACCATGACCGGGAAGCAAAGAGCCCATATCCTTTAGCGCTAAATCCCGCTTCATTGCACTTTCGATTAAATCACCGCAAGTAGCGGTAAAGACAATCATCAAACCAACGATTGCCCCAATCCACCATTGAAACGACATGATGTATTTAAATGCAAGCATGCCGCCGATAATTGTGAAAACGAGAGAGCCCATTAAGCCCTCCCAACTCTTTTTTGGGCTAATTTTCGGTGCAAGTGGATGCTTGCCAATAAGCACACCTACGATGTAACCAAAAGTGTCGTTGCAACTAACCAATACTACGAAAGTCATTACGCGCTCAAAGCCAGTACTTGTTCGACCGAGCAGAATTAAGAAACCACCTAAGAAAGGCAGATAGAGGAGTGAAAAAGTTGTGGCCGTGGCACTTGCTACGAAGCCCTCTGGGCCCCTTGTTAATAGTTGAATCAGAAGAATTGGAATTGCTATGGCCGTAGCAACTGCTAAGCCTGCAACGCCACCGTTCCACGCTGAATAAGAGAGTGCGATTGAGGCCAGAATTAATGCGTTTCGTGAGATATAAGTTCCGCGGATACCGAATGCACGAACGATTTCGCGAATTCCAAGGAGTACCGCTATGGCAACAACGGTTGCAAAGATTTCACGGTGATATGAAAGCGCAAACCAAATGAGTGCAATCAATGAAACCGAAACAAGAATAGAAGGCAGGAGCTTTCGCCCGGCCCGCTTATTTATCGCCTCATTTATGGAATGTATATCAGACATGAAGTTAAACCCCTTAGATTTCTAGGAGTTCAGCCTCCTTATGCTTAAACATTTCATCAACTTTAGCGACATGCTCAGAAGTAATTTTTTCCAACTCTTTTTCTCCGCGAGCAACATCGTCTTTACCAACTTCGCCATCTTTTTCCATCTTCTCAATGGCCTCTTTAGCGGAGCGACGAATATTGCGCATAGATATTTTGGAATCTTCTGCTTTTCCCTTGACGACCTTGATGTACTCCTTGCGGCGCTCTTGCGTTAGTTGCGGGAAGTTAATCCGAATAAGCACACCATCACTTGATGGGTTAACACCTAGATCTGAATCACGAATTGCCTTTTCAATATTTGCCATCGCGCCTTTATCAAATGGGGCGATTGTTGCCATTCGCGCATCTGGGATTTGAATGGAGGCTAACTGTGAAAGGGCTGTATAGGTGCCGTAGTAATCAACCATAATTTTATTAAATAGCGATGGGTGCGCACGACCAGTGCGAATGGAGGCGAAATCATCCTTAGCGACCTCAACGGCTTTGCTCATCTTGGTGTCAGCATCCTTAAGGACGCTTGCTACATCTGACATCGTTGCTCCTTTTTAAGTCGACCCTGGAGCCGATGGGGGCGATTCTATATTAAGAAGAGTGATTTACATTACGAGGGCAAATATATGCGTTATTAAAGGGTTTTATTGCAAATTAGGACTGGCACTCGCAAATTGTATTTATGGGAAGTACCCCAAGGAGTAGTTTCATGCTTAGAGATGAAAGGGAGAGAAATCTTAAGTGTTTCAAGTACGTATACATGGACGCGGCGGCCAGGGAGTCGTAACTGCGGCAGAGCTACTGGCCCAATCGGCCTTTGATGAAAAACGTTTTGCGCAAGCTTTCCCAAGTTTTGGCTCCGAACGCACGGGTGCTCCAGTTGTTGCATTTTGTCGCATAGCAGATGCTGAAATTCGTGTGCGCGAACCAATCATGTTTCCCGATGCAATTATTATTCAAGATTCAACTCTGCTCAAACAAATAGATGTCTTTTCAGGTTTAGTTAACGATGGTTACGCCCTCATTAACTCGACTAGAACTTTCGAGGAGTTGGGAATCTCTGACCTCGCAGACACTCACTCACGATTTATTACAGTTCCGGCCACTGCAATGGCCATGGAGTATTTAGGCCGCCCGGTACCTAATGCTGTTTTGCTTGGCGCCTTTGCCGCCCTTACGCAGATTGTCTCTCTGCATTCTGTCACTGATGCAATCAACGAAAAGTTCAAGCCAAAAATCGCTGCATCTAACTGCGCCGCAGCTACAGCTGCATATGAGTTCGTTCTAGCAAAGGTCGCCGCTCATGCTTAGACAAGTTGAAGGATCAAAGGCCGTAGCCGACTCCGTTGCTGCTTGCCGACCACAAGTTATTTGTGCCTATCCAATCTCTCCTCAAACCCATATTGTCGAAGGCTTAAGTCGATTAGTTAAAGAGGGCACACTTGAGGGTTGCGAGTTTATTAACGTTGAGTCTGAATTTGCCGCTATGTCAGTTGCAATTGGCGCAAGTGCAACAGGTGCACGTGTTTATACGGCCACCGCTAGTCAAGGTTTGCTCTACATGGTTGAGGCGGTTTACAACGCATCAGGTCTTGGTCTGCCGATCGTTATGACAGTAGCCAACCGTGCAATCGGAGCACCCATAAACATCTGGAACGACCACAGTGATTCAATGTCACAACGCGATTCAGGCTGGATTCAAATTTACGCCGAAACTAATCAAGAGGCCGCTGATTTGCATGTACAGGCCTTTAAAATCGCCGAAGAGTTATCGCTTCCCGTCATGGTCTGCATGGATGGCTTTATTTTGACCCATGCATATGAGCGGGTAGATGTACCAGAGCAGGCCGACGTTGATAAGTTCTTACCTCCATTTCAACCTCGACAGATTATGGATCCTAACAATCCAGTTTCAATTGGTGCGATGGTTGGACCCGAGGCCTTTACGGAGGTCAAGTACATCTCACATATGAAAAATAAACTTGCGCTAGATGTAATCCCCCACGTTGCCGCCGATTTTCAAGGAATTTTCGGTCGCAGTTCGGGCGGTTTAATCCGTGGATACAAACTTGACGGAGCAAAAACCGTAGTTATTGCCCTCGGCTCGGTGCTCGGAACGATTAAAGATGTTGTAGATGAGATGGTTGGTGCCGATTTCGCAATTGGCGTCCTTGGAATTATCGCTTTCAGACCATTTCCAACCGAGGCAGTTCGGGCCGCGCTTGCAAAGGCACAACGCGTAGTTGTCTTAGAGAAAGCATTTCAAGTTGGCATAGGCGGAATAGTTATTGAAAACGTTCGCGAGAGTTTACGCGGCACCGATACTAAGGATTACACGTTAATTGCCGGTTTAGGTGGACGGCCAATAACAAAGCAGTCTCTGCGCGAATATTTAGTGCGCGCTTGCCAGGATGATGTGGACGATTTAACTTTTCTAGATTTAGATACAGAGTTAGTCGATCGTGAAATCCGGCGAGAGGCAGGTGTCTAAATGACAAGCTCACCGATTAAGTTCTACCAAGTAGGTAGTTTCGCCGTTGGAAACCGATTATTAACGGCAGGAGATCGCTCGATTCAGTCCGACCCCAATCGTACAAATGCACTGACATCGGGACATCGAGCGTGTCAAGGCTGCGGTGAAGCTCTGGGTGCGCGTTATGCGCTAGATGCTGCAATGCGCGCAACTAATGAAAAGGTAATTGCCGTTAACGCAACGGGTTGCTTAGAGGTTTTTTCAACACCGTATCCAGAATCATCCTGGCGCATCCCTTGGTTGCACTCGCTATTTGGTAACGCCCCAGCGGTCGCAACTGGTGTCGCTGCAGCGCTTAAAGCTCAAGGTAAAACCGATATTCGAGTGGTTGCACAAGGTGGCGATGGCGCAACGGTAGATATCGGCTTTGGTGTTTTATCTGGAATGTTCGAGCGCAATGATGATGTTCTCTACATCTGTTACGACAATGAGGCCTACATGAATACAGGGGTGCAGCGATCTGGTGCCACTCCCCCTGCTGCCAGGACTGCAACAACCCAAGCCGTTGGTGAAAATCCTGGCAATGTATTTGGCCAAGGTAAAAACCTTCCGCGAATTGCCATGGCCCATGAAATTCCTTACGTAGCCACGGCCACCGTTGCAGATTTGCGCGATTTAGAAGCGAAAGTAACTAAGGCAATGTCCTTTCGTGGTGCGCGTTATATCCATGTGCTTGTTCCATGCCCATTGGGTTGGGGATCCGAGTCCTGCGACACAATTAAAATCGCCCGCCTTGCAACGCAGTCGGGATTATTTCCGGTCTTTGAGGCCGAGCATGGCGAAGTTGTCGCATCCACTCCGATTCGCCAACGCGTCGACGTTGAAGAGTATTTAAAACTTCAAGTCCGGTATTCGCATTTGTTTGCACCAACGCGGCGCGAAGATGTCATCAATGATTTACAGGCCGTAGCCGATAAGAATATTCGCCGATATAACTTGTTGCGCGATGAGAGCGAGAGTATCTAATGGAAAATCCATTTGCGATCACGCTCTCTGTTAACTCTTCCCTTGCTAACCACACTGGCTCATGGCGCGTTGAAAAACCTGAGTATGTCCATCGCATGCCGCCATGTAACAATGCCTGCCCAGCTGGTGAAAACATTCAAAACTGGTTATATATCGCCGAAGATGGTTCATATGAAGCGGCTTGGCGCGCGCTAGTTGTCGATAATCCATTTCCAGCCATCATGGGTCGCGTTTGTTATCACCCATGCCAGAGCGTTTGTAACCGCGCCCAGTTGGATGAAGCGGTCGGAATTAACTCGATTGAGCGTTTTCTCGGTGATCATGCAATCGAAAAGGGTTGGAGTATTCCCGCCCCAAGCATTGAAAATGGCTTTAAAGTTTTAGTAGTCGGTGCAGGTCCTGCTGGATTATCTGCGGCATACCACTTGCGCAGCATGGGACACAGCGTCACGGTACGCGATGCAACTCACGCCCCCGGCGGCATGATGCGCTATGGAATTCCAAAATATCGCCTCCCCCGCGAAGTCTTAGATGCTGAAATCTCACGCATTAAAGACATGGGTGTTGTCTTTGAAATGAATACACGCGTTGACGATGTTCACGAGGCCCTAAATGAGGGCTTCAATGCGGTGTTTTTAGCTATCGGCGCCCAGTTGAGCAAGCGCGCCTATATTCCGGCAAGTGAAGCTGCGCGAATACTGGACGCGATTAAAGTTTTACATGATGTAGAAGATGGTAATCAGCCATTGCTTGGACGAAAAGTTGTTGTCTATGGCGGCGGCAACACCGCGATGGATGTTGCACGCACAGCTAAAAGATTGGGTGCCGAAGAGGCCATCATTGTTTATCGCCGTACTCGCGATAAAGCTCCAGCAAATGATGAAGAGATTACCGAGGCCCTTGAAGAGGGAATTTTAGTTAAGTGGCTATCAACGGTTAAGCATGCCGATGAAAAATCGCTACAGATTGAAAAAATGGCGTTAGATGAAAATGGTTTCCCTCAACCTACAGGTGAATTTGAAATGCTAGAGGCCGACTCATTGATTTTAGCCCTTGGCCAAGAAGTTGATTTCTCTCTCCTTGGAAATAGCGCCGACATTGACACTAAAGATGGCGTGATGCCAGTTGATGCAACGATGATGACATCTCATCCTGGAATCTTTGCCGGTGGTGACATGATTCCCGCGGATCGAACGGTGACAACTGGTGTCGGCCATGGCAAGAAAGCTGCGCGCAATATCGATGCGTGGCTACG
>CAILBF010000236.1 GCA_903832395.1 uncultured Actinomycetes bacterium
AGATTACGAAAGCTATGGAGTTAATCTCTGCTTCTCGTATTGTTAAAGCGCAACAACGGGATACTGCGTCGACTCCATATGCTTATGAGTTGACCCGTGCTGTTTCTGCAGTTGCCACATACTCTTCAACAAATCATCCGCTTACGACGCCGACTGAAAATCCAATCCGTGCTGCGGTTTTGATTATCACGTCAGATCGTGGAATGGCTGGCGCGTACTCAAACAATGCGATTAAAGAAGGGGAGCAGTTAGTAACTCTTCTTCGTGAGCGTGGTTTGCAAACAACCTCGTATTTAGTAGGCCGAAAGGCAGTTAACTACTATCGCTTCCGAAATCGTGCCATTGCAGGTTCATGGACAGGTTTCTCAGATAATCCAACGTATGAAAATGCTAAAGAAGTTGCCGATGCATTAATCATCGCTTTCTTAGCCGATGCACAAACCGACGTTGCCGGTGTCGATGAGATCCATATCGTTTTCACCCAGTTTGAATCAATGATGACTCAAAATGCACAAGCAAAACGTATGTTGCCACTTGAGGTCGTTGAATCTTCTGAACCCGTTCCAACTGGCTTACTGCCAATGTATGAATTCGAACCAAGTGGCGAAAAAGTGCTCAACGCACTTCTTCCACGCTATATCGAGGCTCGAGTCTTTAACGCAATGTTGCAATCAGCTGCTTCCGAGCATGCTGCACGCCGCCGTGCGATGAAGTCAGCAACTGATAATGCTGATGAGTTAATCAAGTCCCTAACCCGACTTGCGAACGCGGCCCGTCAAGCCGAAATTACCCAAGAGATCAGTGAAATTGTTGGCGGCGCAGACGCGTTGGCCTCAGCTAGTGCAGGGAGTGAATGATGTCGACAGAGACAACCAATAAGGGTCGCGTAGCGCGAGTAATTGGACCGGTGGTGGATATTGAATTCCCAGCCGATGCGATGCCCGCAATTTTCAACGCACTCAAAGCAGACGTGACGTTGAGCGGTGAGACGCGCACATTGACCCTAGAAGTTGCCCTACATATTGGCGACAACTTAGTCCGTGCCATCTCGATGCAACCTACCGATGGAATGGTTCGTGGAACCCCCGTCACCGACACAGGTTCGGCAATTTCCGTACCAGTAGGTGATGTTACGAAGGGGCACGTATTTAACACTCTTGGTGAGTCACTCGATGTTCCAACATCATCCCTAGATATTAAAGAGCGCTGGCCAATTCACCGTAACGCTCCTTCATTTGACCAACTTGAGTCAAAGACTGAGATGTTTGAGACTGGTATCAAAGTTATCGACCTATTAACACCGTATGTAAAGGGTGGAAAGATCGGTCTATTCGGCGGTGCCGGTGTTGGTAAGACAGTTTTGATTCAGGAAATGATTTATCGCGTAGCTGAAAACTTCGGTGGAGTATCTGTATTCGCTGGTGTTGGTGAGCGTACTCGTGAAGGTAACGACTTATTTTTGGAAATGACTGAGACTGGCGTTATCAATAAGACTGCATTGGTCTTTGGTCAGATGGATGAACCACCTGGCACGCGTCTTCGTGTTGCACTCTCTGCGCTAACAATGGCTGAGTACTTCCGCGATGTTCAAAAGCAAGATGTGCTTTTATTCATTGACAACATTTTCCGTTTCACTCAGGCTGGTTCAGAGGTTTCAACGCTTCTTGGCCGTATGCCATCTGCTGTGGGTTATCAGCCAACTTTGGCCGATGAGATGGGCCAATTGCAGGAGCGCATTACTTCAACACGTGGTCACTCAATTACATCTATGCAGGCAATTTATGTTCCTGCAGATGACATTACCGACCCAGCTCCACACACAACGTTTGCGCACTTAGATGCAACAACAGTTCTATCTCGTCCAATTTCAGAGCTTGGAATTTATCCTGCAGTGGATCCTCTGGATTCATCCTCGCGTATTCTCGATCCTCGCTATATCGGTGAGCACCACTTCCGTGTTGCTAACCGCATTAAGCAGATCTTGCAGCGTTACAAGGATCTACAGGACATCATCGCAATTTTGGGTATCGATGAGCTATCTGAAGATGACCGCATTTTGGTTGGTCGCGCACGCCGTATTCAGCGCTTCTTGTCACAGAATACTTTCGTGGCCAAGGTCTTCACTGGTCTAGAGGGTTCATTTGTGCCAGTTACTGAGACTATCTCTGCATTCGAAGCCCTTGCCGATGGAAAGTACGATCACATTCCAGAGCAGGCATTCTTCATGTGCGGTGGATTAGAAGATGTAGAGCGCAAGGCCGCTGAACTCGCAGCGAGTGTTGGAAAGTAATTTCACATGACACTTAACGTCGAATTAGTATCGCCAACCGAGCG
>CAILBF010000237.1 GCA_903832395.1 uncultured Actinomycetes bacterium
GGTGGCCAAGACAATCCAGGCGAAAGTTTGTTGAACTTCTTTAACCCAAAGGCCAGAAAAGCTTACGAAGCCCAGACCCGTGATCGGGCGATGGAGCTTTTGCAACAGATCGGAATTGAGCGCTTCGCCCATGAATACGCCGGAATTCTCTCGGGCGGGCAGCGAAAGCTGTTGGATTTAGCGCGAGCTCTAATGGCCAACCCAACCATGTTGTTGTTGGATGAGCCATTTGCTGGGGTAAACCCGACTTTGGTCGAAAAATTATTGGAGGTGCTGCAAGCCCTTCGCACCAAACATCACTTGACGTTCCTGCTCATCGAGCATGATTTAGAGACAGTTATGAATATCTCTGACCGAGTCATTGTCATGGCCGAGGGCAGAGTTATTGCCGATGGCGCACCAAACTCTATTTATCAAAATCAAGCGGTAATCGACGCCTATCTCGGTACGCGAAAGGCAACCTCATGACTCAACCGTTGATAAAGATATCTAACCTCGAAGGTGGTTATGGAGATGTCAAGATTCTCAATGGCGTAAACATTGAGGTGCCTGAAAAATCTATCGTGACAATTGTTGGTCCCAACGGTGCTGGAAAATCCACCATCATGAAAGCAATCTACGGAATTGCTCGGGTGACGGCAGGCTCAGCAACAATTATGCGTGACGGTAAAGAAGTTAACATTCTTGCCACGAAGCCGTACAACCTCTCAAAAATCGGGATCGGCTACGTGCCACAGATAGAGAACATATTTGTCGCTATGACAATCGATGAGAACTTAGACGTTGGATATATTCCTGAGACCGGTAAGAGTCTTGAAGAGCTCAAAGAGAGTATGTATGTAAGGTATCCAGATCTTGTCTCTCGAAAGAAAGATCGCGCCGGACAACTCTCAGGTGGTCAACGCCAAATGTTGGCATTGGCTCGGGCATTGATGTCGGCCCCCGATGTTCTCTTACTTGATGAACCTTCCGCAGGGTTAGCACCGGCCCTTGTCGATCAGTTATTTGATGAACTGGTCCGAATTAATAACAGTGGTGTAACGATTTTGATGGTTGAACAAAATGCGCGGCGAGCCTTAGAGATATCTACTTACGGGTACGTCCTAGATATGGGTAAGAATCGCCATGAGGGTCCTGGGGCGGCCCTTGCTGTGGACCCTGCGATTGTCGGTATCTACTTTGGCAAAAGAAATCAAGGTTGATACCTCTCATTTCCTAGATTTTCTTCTCTTTTTGAGCCCTGGGTGCCATACTTGCCGAGTTAATTGACGGCCGTCAATTAACAACAACTTAAATCACCCTCGAGGAGAGTTCTTCTATGAAGAAAAAAAGTACTTTACTTATCGCTGGTGCCGCAGTTGCGGCCTCGGCGTTATTTGTTTCAGCGGTTCCAGCCAATGCTGCTGGTCTTAACATCCGCGTCGGCTCAGTTCAACCAATGTCAGGTGCAGGTTTTGCTGCATATGGAACTGGTTTAGCTAACGCCGCCGCATTTGGTGTTACATCAGTTCAGGCAGCAATGACTGCTGCTGGCGTAGGCGGCTCTTGCAAGATGGTAGCTCAAGAAGATTCTGTTTCTGATGCTCCATCTGTTGTACGTGAAGCTGCAACTAAGTTAGTTGCATCTGACAAAGTCAACTTCATCATTGGCTCATTAACATCAGGTGCATCCCTTGAAGTTGGAGCTGTTACAGCTGCTGCATCAGGCGTTATCGCAATTGCATCTGCAGCATCATCACCTGCACTAACAACTTTCCAGGACAATGACACATTGTTCCGCACATACCCATCAGATCTACTACAAGCCAAGGCTTTAGTAACTGCAATTTCAAATGCAAATGGCAATACGTCATGGGTAACTGTTGGTGCAATTAACAACTCATTCGGAACTGGTCTTGCAACAGCTTTCAAGAAAGCTTGGATCCGTAATGGCGGTCACATCGGCGGAACTGTTCTATGGAATGCAGGCGCAGCTTCATATGATTCAGAAGCAGCAGCTCTTGTAAAGACTAAGCACGATGCTTTCATGTTTGTTGACTACCCAGATTCATTCGCAAAGATGGCACCTGCACTAGCACGTACAAAGAAGTGGGATGCAAGCAAGACTTTCATGACTGAGGCATTCAATGATGACTCAGCGATTGCTACAGTCGGCGCTTCACTTATGAACGGTATTCGCGGAACTTCCGCTAAAGGCAATGGAACTGATGCTGCCGCATGGCACACAGCGTTCCTAGCTGCCTACCCAAAGAATCCAGGAACTTTCGTTGATGGTTCAGGTTTCGATGGTGCAGTTCTAGCCTGTCTTGCAGGAATTTATGCAAGCTCAACTAGCTCGAAGGCTCTTGCTAAGGGACTTCGCGCAGTAGGCGGAAACAGTGGCGGAACTGCTTATTCATGGAACCAATTGACAGCTGCAGTTAAAGATGTTGCCGCTGGAAAGCCAATCACTTACAACGGTGTTTGGGGTTACACAAAGATGGATAAGGCTGGAGACCCATCGGGTGGAGCTTTTGAAGTCTGGGCTGTGAAGAGTGGTGTAATCATTCACGATTCTAAGCTTGACGTTAAGTTCTAATCTAAAGAACTAACTCTTTGTAGTTACCGCATTCACTACCTTCGTAATAGAAAGCAATTTCTAAAGGTAGTGGATGCGGTGCTATATAGAGGCTTTTAAAGAATCCTTAAGCCAGTCGACAATCTCTTGGGTCGGGGCTCCAGGAGTAAAAATCTCCCCTACTCCCAATGTAATAAGTTTTTGACGATCAGCTTCAGGAATGATTCCTCCGCCAAAGACTAAAATTTCTGGCGCTCCCTGTACTTTAAGTAGTTCAAGAACTTTCGTGAACAGCGTCATATGGGCCCCGGAAAGAACCGAAAGTCCAATAGCCTTAACATCTTCTTGAATGGCAGTAGCAACAATCTGATCGGGGGTCTGATGAAGTCCGGTATATATAACTTCAAAACCAGCATCACGCAATACCCGGGCAATAATTTTGGCGCCACGATCGTGACCATCTAATCCAGGCTTGGCAATGACAATACGAATGGGAGGCATGGATTGAAGATAGCAATTCAGAGCCCCAATTACAACATGCCTTTATTGGTGGTGCTGTTCTAATATGTCACACATGTCCTCAGGCGCTAACTCCGAGCAGCAATGGCAGGAATTACTCAGTTCGATTACGCGTGCAAATCCACGCGATTTAGCTCGAGCAATTTCCTTAGTTGAAAATGACTCAACGTTAAAGGTTCATTCAGCGGTTTCTAATTCGCAAGTAATAGGTATCACTGGGGCGCCAGGCGTTGGTAAATCAACGACGGTAAACGCCCTTATTGCAGCGCTGCGTTCCCACAACAAGAGCATTGCCGTCCTTGCAGTCGATCCATCGTCGCCGATTTCAGGTGGAGCACTACTGGGCGATCGGATTCGCTTAGGTGAACATTTCCTAGATCCAGAAGTCTTCATACGTTCCTTGGCTACCCGCGGCCACTTAGGCGGCCTGTCGGCAACGATTGAGTCGGTAATAAATCTGACGAAGCTGGCTGGCTTTGATTACATTTTTGTTGAAACAGTAGGTGTCGGCCAAAGTGAAGTAGAGGTAATGAAATACGTCCAAACTGTTGTGGTTGTCATGGCTCCCGGTATGGGCGACGGAATACAGGCCTCTAAAGCTGGGATTCTAGAGATCGGCGACATCTTCCTCGTGAATAAATCAGATCGCGATGGTGCCAAAGAGAGCGCAAAAGAGCTTGAAAGTTCTTTACACCTGTCAGCTAAGCCTCTAAATTGGCAGCCGATAGTTCTGTTGGGGGCGATGGAGAAATCAGTAGGGGTCGATGAGTTAATTAGTGCGATAAAAAAACACGGGGAGATAATGAAATGAGTATGTTCAAAACTGGCCATATAGATAATTTCACGCGCGAAAATCTGCCGCCACGTGATCAGTGGCCTTGGCTCAATCAAGCCTTCATTGATGCCAATTATGCCGAACGGATTAATGCTAGTTATGAATTAATTGATAAGACCATTGAACTTGTTGGACCGGATAAATTGGCAATAATCGCGGCGGATGGAAACTATACCTACGGGCAACTCCTTGCAAAAATTTCACAAATGGCAAACTACTTCGAATCTATCGGCGTAAAGCCCGGAAACCGTATTTTACTTCGCGGTCCGAATAGTGCCTCTCTAGTAATTCTATGGTTGGCAATTCTTCGAGTTGGCGCCGTTGCGGTAACGACAATTCACTTACAGCGAGCCAATGAGTTAGAGAAGATGCTCGGTGTCGCTAAAGTCCAATACGCCCTCATTGATCATAGATTCATGGAGGACTGGAACTTGGTAAGTAATTTCGATGGCCAGACTTTGATTTATGGTGGCGAGAATGATGTGTTCGCAAAGGCCGCTGCATTTCCAACCACACACACGGCCTGTGACACCGCAAGTGATGACGTTAGCATTCTGGCGTTTACATCGGGATCAACTGGCATACCAAAGGCAACAATTCACTTTCACCGCGATATTTTGGCGATTGCCGATACTTTCTCCAAAGAGATTCTCAAACCCCTGCACGATGATGTTTTTGCTTGTTCCGCGCCTCTCGCATTTACTTTTGGTCTCGGTGCAAGCGTGGTATTCCCATTTAGAGTTGGAGCAACGACCTTGCTGCTTGAAGGTGCGCCACCTCCGGTATTAATCGAAAAGGTACGCGAGAACAAAGTGAGCGTGCTATTTACTGCGCCTACGGCTTACAGGGCTATTTTGAAATCAACACCAAATCTAGATCTTCCATCTCTGCGCCGCTGTGTCTCAGCTGGTGAGCACCTTCCCGAATCAACATGGACATCGTGGTTTGAAGCCACGGGCTTAAAAATAATCGATGGCATTGGTGCAACTGAGATGCTCCACATCTTTATTTCGGCATCGGATGAAGCGATTGTTCCTGGAATGACTGGAAAAGTTGTTCCAGGCTATGAAGCCATAATCGTCAATGAGGATTTCGATGAACTTCCAACAGGGGAAATTGGATTTTTAGCCGTCCGAGGTCCAACTGGAGTCCGTTACTTAAATGATGTTCGTCAAAATGTTTATTCTGTACATGGCTGGAACGTGACAGGTGATCTCTACTTACAGGATGCCAATGGGTATTTTAAATACCAGTCAAGAGCAGATGACATGATTATTTCAAGTGGCTATAACATCGCCGCCCCTGAAGTTGAAAATGCCTTGCTTTCACATAGTGCAGTCGCTGAGGTTGCTGTAGTCGGCGAGCCAGATGAAGAGCGTGGAATGCTCGTCGTTGCCTATATTGTTCTGCAGAGCGATGTGGCTGAGAGTGCTGAGCTCATCAAAGAGCTACAAGACCATGTGAAGCAGAAAATTGCACCGTTTAAGTATCCTAGGCGAATAGTTTTCGTTAAATCCCTTCCTAAAACCACTACCGGCAAATTGCAACGCTTCCGCCTTAAAGTAGAAGATAAGTGATCATCGAAGATCGATCCGTCTTCGATCTACCTTCGCGTGAATGCTCGAGTGTAGAAAAATATGGAGAAAATCCAGATAACTTTATTGAGATTTTCGAGCCCGCCAATCAACCACTAGGACAAGTGGTATTAATTCACGGTGGTTCGTGGCGTATTGAGTACGACTTAGCACATTTGCGCTCCTATGCTGGTGCATTATCTGATGCGGGTTACCGAGTTCAATTGGTTGAGTATCGAAGAACTCCTGGCTTTCCTGATAATTACTCCGATGATATTCGCAAAGCAATTGAGCATTGCGGTGGCGGTGTCCTTATTGGCCACTCAGCTGGCGGCCACTTGGCGCTCATCGCACCAGATGA
>CAILBF010000238.1 GCA_903832395.1 uncultured Actinomycetes bacterium
ATGGATGGATACTGCACAACTGCTACCTGTTTTGTAACATCAGCCAGCAAGCGAACTGTGCGCATCACGACGTCATCTAAATCTAATGCTCCCTCTAAAAAAGTTTCGATTGCTCTGCGCTCTGCGCCAGATAAAGGTTTAACTTCGGCTAACTTGTCCACGAATACTCGATAACCGAGATCAGTGGGGATTCGACCGGCACTCGTGTAAGGCTGCTTAATTAAGCCCTCATCTTCAAGGATTGCCATCTCATTGCGAATCGTGGCTGGTGAGATCCCCAAACCATGGCGATCTGCAATTGATTTTGAGCCGACAGGTTCCTGCGTTGCGACGTATTCGTCGACAATTGCACGAAGGATTTCTAAACGGCGGGATGACATAGTGTTGGTAAGGATACTAGAAAGTAATTTCTCGCACGATTCGGTCGGCAATCAAGCGTCCCGTTGGCGTCAATACGACGCGATTAACTGACATTTCCAAGTAACCATTGACTTCGTAGGCCTCTAAAAGCTTAATCTGATTTGCCGTAAGTGAGGCTTTCTCTAAGCCATCCCGCATTCTGATTCCTAGCATTATTGCTTCAGTTTCTATCTGCGACTGACTTAACTCTTCACTCTCATGAACTGGTGACTCACTTGCAAAGAGCTTTTGCTTATAAGCCGTCGGATGCTTTACATTCCAAAAACGTTTTCCATCAATATGTGAATGTGCACCCGGCCCAAGCCCCCACCAGTTCTTATTTTCCCAGTACGCAATGTTGTGTCGGCACTCGTGTCCTGGCTTAGACCAGTTAGATAGTTCATACCAGGAGAAGCCATGTGTCTGGCATAGTTCATCAACAAGTAAATACATATCGGCCATCAAATCATCATCGGGCATCGTTAAGTCACCGCGTTTAATTTGAGCCGCTAACTTTGTGCCGCCTTCAACGATTAATGCATAAGCGCTGATGTGATCGATATCTAAAGCAAGGGCCGCCGTGACGGTTTCTCGCCAATCATCGAGTGACTCCCCTGGAGTCCCATAAATCAAATCCACGCTGATGCTTCCAAAACCTGCAGCCCGTGCCATGTCCACGGCCTTCTTAACATTATCTGGATTATGCGTGCGATCAAGAACAGCTAAAACATGTGGCTTCGATGACTGCATTCCAAAGGAGATTCGGTTAAAACCAACTTCAATATACCGTTTTAGTTTTTCTGCGGTAACTGAATCTGGGTTAGCTTCAAGAGTAATTTCGCAATCAACACTCAAGCCATTGCGTGCTCTAATTGCGGAAATAACACGGCCTAAGTCATCGGCTGGCAAAAGGGATGGGGTTCCTCCCCCAAAGAAAATTGTTGGGACTTGATCCAATGGGGCGGCATCGAGCTCTTTTAAAACTGCATCAATGTAATCATTACTAACGATCTCTAACGTTGCACCATCTTGGAGTTCATTAGGGGTATAGGTATTAAAATCACAATACCCACATCGCTTGATGCAATATGGAATGTGGACATAAAAGGAAAGAGTCATTGTAGGTATTGTCTCCTAATCAGAAGGTAAACAATACCCGCATCAAGTCAACATCTGCTAAAACAGTGATTCTGAAGATGCCTTGTCAAGTAGAGGTTAGAACTTAATCTTGGTGTGTTTGGCTCTTGCCATCACACCTAGGTTCTCCTTGCCTACTTCCCCACCTATTATTTTTAATAGGACAGGGATAACTAATCCACCTTCAAGATGTTTAATTATCTTGGCTTGTGTCTTTTTAGCCTGTTCTCTCCCAAGATATCCAACTTGAACTGCCCCTAACTTTCCATCTTCATCATCAGCAATGACGAGAACTGAGACAGCATTTTGGTCATGAGGATTGAGTGGCTCTGGCATCAAAAATCCATACATCCAGCCATCTTTATTCTCCTTGAAGAGGTCCTGCAAATTTTCTTTGTAGAACGATTCTCCAACTACATCCAAGAACTGCATGTCATCTGTGTATGCAACATGTGTGCTTGCTTGATGTGAATTTATAGCATCACTAATCTCATTCATCAAAGCAGAAGGAAAACTAATGGCTACACTTTTTATCTTCCCTCTATTTTCAACAATGTCTTGATACCCAGCCATTAAACTTGGACCAAATACTAAAGTTATATCTCTTCCTTCAGGCTGGGCAGTTGCTGCTTTTGCCGCTGCTGCGACTTGCTTTGCTTTGTCTAAGAAGCCCATGACCAACCAACTCTCTATAATTTGCTCTTGAATCAAGATTAGACCGAAAATCTATTTTGTAAAGATCATGTCTGTTCTATCCTAGTTTTCACTTGAATGAAGTGTTTTCTTCACATGAAGTTGTAGGTATTACCTTAAGAGTTAAGGAAGTACACGCAACGAAGAAAATTTAATAGAGTATGTTTTGTTTCAATTTACTGTGAAAAGTATAAATCTATTTAAATCACAATAGCCGCAACGTTTAATGCAATAAGGGATATGAACGTAGAACGAGAGCGCCATAATTAAAGCTTTCGAGCGGCTTTCACCTTTTCAATATCGGCATCGGTTGCAAGGGCGGCAACGAAGGCCTCCTGTGGAACCTCAACGCGGCCCACCATCTTCATACGCTTTTTACCCTCTTTTTGCTTCTCAAGGAGTTTGCGTTTACGAGAGATATCGCCGCCATAACATTTAGCAAGAACATCTTTACGGATTGCACTAATGCTTTCACGGGCGATAATTCTTGAACCGATCGCAGCTTGGATTGGGACATCGAACTGTTGACGTGGAATAAGTTGGCGCAGTTTTCCAGTCATCATGACGCCATAGGCATAGGCCTTATCGCGGTGAACGATTGCACTAAACGCATCTACGGCTTCACCTTGGAGCAAGATATCGACCTTAACTAAGTTGCCTTCGGCATCGCCCTTTTCTTCATAATCCAGAGATGCATAACCTTTTGTACGGCTCTTTAGTTGATCAAAGAAATCAAAGACAATTTCAGCCAGTGGTAAGTCATAGCGAATTTCAACACGATCCTCTGAGATGTAATCCATTCCAAGCAATACACCACGGCGCTCTTGGCAGAGCTCCATGATTGTGCCGATGAATTCTGATGGCGCCAAAATAGTAGATTTAACGATTGGCTCTTTAACGAGGGCAACTTTGCCATCTGGGAACTCTGATGGATTAGTTACGCGAACTTCTTTTCCATCATCCATAGTCACGTTATAAACAACGTTCGGGGCGGTAGAGATTAAATTCAATTTATGTTCGCGCTCTAAACGCTCACGGACGATTTCCATGTGCAGTAGACCCAAGAAGCCACAGCGAAAACCAAATCCAAGTGCGGCTGAACTCTCTGGCTCATAGACAAGGGCGGCATCATTTAACTGCAACTTATCTAACGCCTCACGAAGTGCTGGAAAATCAGCGCCATCAATTGGAAATAGACCCGAAAAAACCATAGGTTTTGGATCTTTATAACCAGCTAGAGCTACCTTCGTGGGATTGTTATACGTTGTAATCGTGTCACCTACACGTGATTGGCGAACATCTTTTACGCCAGTAATTAAATAGCCTACTTCGCCAACACCTAAACCTTTAGAGGCAACGGGTTCTGGGGAAATTACTCCCACTTCAAGGGCCTCGTGGCGAACACCCGTTGAAAACATTTGAATCTGCTCGCCTGGAGTTAGGTGGCCATCAATGACGCGGACGTAGGTAACAACGCCGCGATAACTGTCATAGACCGAGTCGAAGATTAAAGCGCGCGCTGGTGCTTTGGGATCACCTTTGGGTGCTGGAATCTGCTTAACAATCTCATCGAGAAGTTCTCGGACGCCATCGCCAGTCTTTCCTGAGACGCGCAAACAATCCTCGGGCTCGCAGCCAATAAGCTTTGCAAGCTCTGCTGCAAACTTTTCTGGTTGAGCATTAGGTAGATCGATTTTATTGAGCACTGGAATAATCGTTAAATTGTTTTCCATCGCCAAATACAGGTTAGCCAAAGTTTGAGCTTCGATACCTTGAGCGCAATCAACTAATAAGACTGCGCCTTCACACGCTGCAAGTGAGCGAGAGACTTCATACGTAAAGTCGACGTGGCCAGGTGTATCAATCATGTTCAAGATGTATTCGCCACCATCCATACCGCTGCGCCATGGCAGACGGACGGCCTGTGACTTAATTGTGATTCCGCGTTCGCGTTCGATATCCATGCGATCTAGATACTGCGCGCGCATATTGCGTGGGTCTACAACTTCAGTGATTCCCAACATGCGATCGGCAAGGGTTGATTTACCGTGATCAATGTGAGCGATGATGCAGAAGTTACGTATCTGCGCCGGATCAGTTGATGCTGGTTGCGGCGCCTTAGCAAGTGAAATTGCAGGCATGAACCTAGCCTCGCTTTAAAGTGTTAGAAGAATTAACGTGCGCCGGCTTTGGCAGCAGCCTTAGCCATTGATGACTTCTTGTTAGCTGCAGAGTTCTTATGAAGAACACCCTTTTGAACTGCTACATCGAGTGCCTGTGAGGCGCTACGAAGTTCAGTTGTAATTGCAGCGGCATCGCCACCAGTAACTGCATCGCGGAATTTACGGACAGCGGTCTTGATAGATGAGCTCACAGACTTATTACGAAGGCGTGCCTTCTCGTTGGTCTTAATGCGCTTGATCTGAGACTTGATATTTGCCACGCTGTGGTACTCCGGACTCTTGTAGTTAGTGAAGGGTTAAGGTTACCCGCTAGAGCCTCAAGGCTCAAATTGGGTCATTTCAAGCGGTAATGATGCCTGACGATGAGGCCCGGCGGCGTTTGCGGCCACCAGTCTTTGGTTCTTGCGCTACTGGCTCAACAGGTGCTTCGGCGTTGAGAGACTCGTGGAACTCATGCTCAGTTGCATCTTTTTCATCGGCATCTTCGTGCCGAGATGATGGAACATCGAGTTGTGGCATTGGTGCCTTCATCTTGACCGGCTCCATATGAATATGAATTCCGCGACCACTACATGAATCACACGTCGTTGAGAAAGCTTCAATGAGGCCCTGACCAACACGCTTACGCGTCATTTGAACAAGTCCAAGAGATGTCACTTCAGCAACTTGATGCTTAGTGCGATCGCGACCGAGTGATTCAACTAAACGACGCAGAACCATTTCGCGGTTGGATTCAAGGATCATATCGATGAAGTCGATTACAACGATTCCACCTAAGTCGCGAAGACGTAGTTGGCGTGCAATCTCTTCGGCAGCCTCTAAGTTGTTCTTGGTAACAGTCTCTTCAAGGTTTCCACCCTTACCAATGAA
>CAILBF010000239.1 GCA_903832395.1 uncultured Actinomycetes bacterium
GCCGGATTTAGCTGCCGCCAAATAAGCAAGGGCCATATCTTTTTCTACCCATGAATCGATAGCAGCCGTAACGCCTGAATTAAGATACGCAGCAGAGGCACGTGCGATAGCTGCAACGTCACTCTCAATGGAATCGGCGGGAGCAACATCCAAAATTAGCGCCATGGCCTTCGGTTCGCGGAAAGTGCCTTTAGGGCTGCCATCTGCGCGACGCGCGATTGTGCCTCCGATTGGATCGGCCGTTAAATTAGTTATACCTGCCCGTTTTAAGGCTTCGCTGTTTACCCAGATGGTGTGGTGATCTACGGCGTGCAAAACGACGGGGCGATCACTTACGACTGAGTCCAACCAATGCGCATCAAAGTCGCCGCCATCGATAATTGCCGCTTCATATGCACCGCCGATAATCCATGGCTCATGTGGATTAGCAATTGCAAAGTTTTTAACTTCTGCAAGAATTTCATCAAGTGAGTTGAGGCCGTTTATTTTTGGACCCGCAGCCTCACGACCACCATAAATTGGATGAGCATGACCATCTAAAAATGCCGGGATTACAAAGGTTCCATTTAAATCAATGGACTCCTCGTACTCTGACGCTAAGGCTTGGGCGCCAATTGCAACGATAACTCCATCATCAACGAGAATTCCATCGAAGTTTTCCGATCCAGGCGACCAGCACTGCGCATTATGAAATAGGGTGCGCACTTTTACGAGAAGCGTTAATTAATAAGTAACTGGGCAAGTCAATGTGCGAGTGATTCCCGCGACGGCTTGAACCTTAGACAAAATAACGCGACCAAACTCTTCCATGCTAGGTGCTTCTGCACGCATGATTACATCGTAAGGACCGGTAACACCCTCGGAGAGAGTGACGCCAGCGATTGCAGATACTGCTTTTGCAACCGAGCTAGCTTTGCCGACCTCTGTCTGAATTAAAATGTAGGCCTGAATTGACATCGCTTTTCCTTTCGTTGGTGGCCAAAGGCTACTTCAGAGATGGGCTTACTCGCTAGTGGATTAAGGTTAGGGCCATGAACTTTGATGAGGCAGAGGTGATCGCCGTACTGGCGCAAATCTTTGGGGGCCATCACAGTGGAGTTATCGTGGGTATTGGCGATGATGGCGCGGTAGTTAAAACCTCACCTACGTCGGTAATCACCACCGATATGGCCGTTGAAGGAACACATTTTAATTCTGAGTGGTCAGGCGCCTTTGATATTGGTCGCAAAATCACGGCCGCCAACTTGGCCGATGTCTATGCCATGGGGGCGAGCCCACAGTATTTAGTTGTGGCAGTCACACTGACTGGTGGTGAAAGCATGGAGTGGATTAGCGATTTAGCCCATGGCATTGCCCATGAAGCGAAGAGCTGTGGCGTGGCAGTCGTAGGTGGAGATCTAACGCGCGGTGCAATTAAAGTTATTTCAATTACTGCAATCGGTGAAGTTGATAAACCCATCACTCGTGGCGGTGCCCGCGTTGGCGACTCAATCTACATATCTTCGCTTCCCGGTTGGTCGGCGGCAGGTCTTGCGGTAATCCAAAGCGATGGAGTAGATGATCTTGAGGCTTATGCCATTGAACAATTCTGCGCACCCACCGTTGACTATTCAGCGGCAATTGCAATGGCTCGTGCCGGGGCTACGGCAATGTGCGACGTGAGCGATGCTCTCGTTACGCAAGCGGCACAAATGTCCACGGCGTGTGAGCACGGCTTTGAATTTAACAAGGCCGCTTTTACGGCAGATCCAGAATTTGTTGCGCTCAATGAATTAGCGCAAAAACGCGGTATAGATGTGTGGCAATGGATTTTTGCTGGGGGAGAAGATCATGCATTTCTAGCAACTGGCATTGATCTACCGGGCTTATGCGTAGGAAAAGTTGTTGAAGGAAATGGCGTAACTGGCTTAGACATGAAAAAAGCGCCAGATACCTGGCGCCATTTCAATTAAAAGTTAAAAATTAACGCGTAACTTTTCCAGCCTTGAGGCATGAAGTACAAACGTTTTGACGCTTAGGTGTTGAGCCAACCATTGTGCGCACACGCTGGATATTTGGATTCCAGCGACGACGTGTCTTTACCTGTGAGTGAGAAACGTTGTTGCCAAAGCTTGGGCCTTTGCTACAGATATCGCATGTTGCTGCCATGGCAGAACTCCTTTTAGATCTAGTAATTGCTTCCTTCGTCCTTAACGGACAAGGCGCAAGGGTATCGCGAGGAGGCACTAGGACGCCAATCGCCAGATTTTAAGGGATAGCGCTCAGGTGGGGGGCCCATATTTACGCGTAAAAAACGCCCCGTGAGAGGTGACACAGAGTTTGAGCGAGTAATTCCATACCTGTGCGGCGCAAAATTAGTGCTGAGGCGCAGTTGCGCTTCAGAAAAAAAGGGGAATGAGTTATATGAACTCACTAGATCTAGCTAGATGGCAGTTCGCCATCACAACTGTTTATCACGTCCTATTCGTGCCGATCACAATCGGTATGGCCTTTCTTGTCGCCGGACTTCAAACGGCTTGGTATCGCACAGGCAAACTTCACTA
>CAILBF010000240.1 GCA_903832395.1 uncultured Actinomycetes bacterium
GCCCCCTACCAGTTGCCAACGCAGCAACAAAAGTCGTGACTTTCAACGCTAATGGCGGAACCGGCACCATGCCGAATCAGAATGGAAGCAATAGCACTCCTTTCGTTTTTTCAACGAACCTATATACTTTCAGCGGAAAAACTTGGGACCAATGGAATACGGCCGTCGATGGTACAGGCACCAATTATTTAGCTGGCGTTTCATACACCATAGCCAATGCAGTGACCGTATACGCACAATGGAATTCTATTACTTTCAACGCTAATGGTGGCGCTGGCGCCATTCCAACGCAGGCTCCAGTGCCTGCAGGTACAGCCTTTACAGTTTATGCCGGCGGTGGCATAACTAAGATCGGATTTAGTTTGGCCGGTTGGACCGATGGAAGCAATACCTATCTTCCTGGGGCTGCTTACACCGTTGGTGCTAACAATATAATTTTAACAGCCGTCTGGTCAGTGGCCGTGGCTAGAACTGTTACCTACTCACTCGGTGGTGGAACCGGAACACTTCCAACGCAATTACCCGTTGTCGAGGGCCAGACTTTCAAGGTGGCAACATCGGCTGGATTAACTAAAACAGGAGCGGCATTCATCGGTTGGAGCAATGGCACCACGACATACCTTTCCGGCGGAGCTTACAAGATGGGACCAGCTAACGTAATTCTTACCGCGGTCTGGAGTAAGTAGTTCAATTCGATTTAATTGATGTGAATGAGTTACTTCAATAGAAATTCATAAGCTTGGGCTGCGCTCCAACCATTTGGATACAACGCAAGCAACGCCTCTTCACCGACAAGATCTGAACCGAGCGTGACTAGTGGGTGCTCCTCATAACCAGTGGCACGAACTTGGGGCATTCCAATATTGGCTAGTAAGGCGTTACACAGACACTTCTTATTCTTTGTAGCACCTTCGGTCCCGCCTTTGAAAAGAAAAGTCTTATCGGGCTCACCTGAACATCGATAAGCGATGCGGTGGTTTGGTTTTTCAATAACGTTTCGAAGATAACCGAGATCGCAGAGCTTTACTCGAGAACTAAACTCATCCGAATCCGAAATCGTCTCCTCAAGCTCGGCGTATTTAAATGGGAATGACGTGGGGGAGCCGTATGGATCGGTCACGATATTCAAAGTCTTGTCGGCGATTTTTGCAAGGATTTGTGAGCGTAAAGCCTTGGTAATGCCCGATTCAAAACTTAAAGCAAATATCGATCCCACTTGAACGCCCGCGGCCCCTGCGGCAATCGCCTCTTGGAGTTTGGCCGGTGTGGAATACCCTCCAGCTAACCAAAATGGCAGACCCGTAGCTTTAACTTTGGCAATGTCGGCGTCATCTTTGGGCGAAAACTGTGACTGTCCATCCTCGCCAACGGGAGTATTTCCGCGGGGAGGTGCGTTATGTCCGCCGGCCGACGGTCCTTCGACTACAAAACCATCGGGTCGAACTTCCTCATCGCGGTTTAAATATCCGGCTAACGCGTGCGAGGAGATAATGGCTAGGAATTTCGGCTTGTTAATTAGGGCCTTAGCACCACCGTTAATAAGGGCTGGGTCAAAGGAGAGGAAGTATTTTGTTGTTGCATTCTCAACATCTATCGAAATCTTACTTTCCTCGTGTCTGGATAGTTCACGAATGACGCGGGGGATTTCACTGGGGATTCCGGCCCCCATCAAAACGTAATCAACCCCGGCAAGTAAGGCACCATAGATGGATCCGGGTGTTGCTAACTGAACTTTCTCGAGAAAATTAATACCGACAAGTCCATCGTGCCCCTCTTTAGCTAACCACACCTCAACAAAGTTGGCGGCAACCAAAAACTTTGAAGCGAACTCGGTTGGGTGCAAACTAAATTTTGGAAGCAAGAGATATGGAACGTCGGATTTCTTGCCACCTTCTATTAAAAATCGACTCAGCGCCTCAGCGACAAATTCTTGATCTGGAAAGGCTTTCAACGCACGTCTGATTGAGCCGTCAGTATCGCCATCTTGCAATCGCCGCGCGATAACCGTGTCTATGGCAGTGCCGGAGACAACACCGAGACCACCAGCGCGCGAGACGGCTTGAGCCATCGCCCAGGAAGATACTGCGATTCCCATGCCGCCTTGAATCACTTGTGGCAATGGGCGAATGGTTTCAGTCACCGCGTAATTCTAAATGCGGAGAAAAACCAACTCCCCAGTAGGGCGAGAGATGCCACTCATGCGGTTAAAATTGGCGCATGAGAATTCCCCCGATACGCGTCGTTTATAATTGAGAAACCAATCTTAGGAGTCAACAATGCTTAATCAAGAAAAACTTCTTTTGCATATGGCGTGGGCTAATCAATTTGTTCTTGCCAAGTTAGAAGAGCTCAA
>CAILBF010000241.1 GCA_903832395.1 uncultured Actinomycetes bacterium
CCATCAAACTTGGAACTAATAAGAAAGCAACACTCGCAACCAAAACTAATTTCGGTGAGCCTGTAACGTATTTAGGTACTGGAAGTTGCACAACGACTAAAAATGTTCTCACTGCCAAAAAAGGAACTTGCACAGTTGTTGCTGGAGCACGTGGACAAAGTGGACTTTACTCTCCGCTGAACTTGCGAGTGGTCTTAAAAGTTAAGTAATTAAAGCGATACCAGGCCACTGGTGCAGAACGCAGTTGCAGTTTTAATCTCTGCCTCTGCATCATGGCCGGCTTCAATTCGCTTCGTTGCGACATCGGTCGTTGCCTGGATATAGGCAAGGGCCTGTGAAATATCTTTGACACCGATCTGAGTTAGCGCTTTATGTAATGGCGCCAGTAAAGCTCGGTGAGCTGAACCGATTGCTGCGGCGCGATCTTGTGGCAACGATGTTGCATTCAAAGCTTTAGCCAGCAAGTGTCGCCCATCGGCAATGTATTGCAAGGCGGCAGATACCCACGACTCGATGCACTCAAATGGATCTGCGCAATCGCCAACTGCAGTTTCTAAAATTGAGGCAAAGTTGTGGAGTTCATCGATAACCAAATCCGCTACTAAATCCGAGCTGCTACTAAAATATTCATAGACCGATGTACGCGATAGCCCTGCACGCTGGGCAACTGAGGCAACTGTTATCGCCGCCCCGCCAGATTCGATTGCAATGGCGGCGGCAGATTCAATGAGCTGAGCACGGCGCCAATCGCGGTGCTCGGCCAATGTATCGGTCTCTATATGCGGCATCGGGCTATTCTTCCACGCTTTTGTTGAGTCGGCGCAATGATTCGCGGACAACTTCCTTATCTGAGGTTCTCCAGAGAGGCGGCATGGAGTTTAAAAGCACGCTGCCATAGCGCTTAGTAACAATTCGCGAATCTAAAATTGCAACCACACCGCGATCTTCAACTGATCTAATCAACCGTCCAGTCCCCTGGGCTAGTAACAGCGCCGCACGTGGAAGTGAAACCTGCATAAAACCACTTCCCCCCGCGGCATCGGCTTGGGCTGCACGCGCCGACATAACTGGTTCATCGGGCCTAGGAAATGGAATGCGATCGATAGCGACAAGAATGCAACTATTTCCTGGAACATCGACGCCTTGCCATAGTGACATTGTGCCTAGCAAAATCGATGTTTCATCTTTAGCAAATTTCTCAACAAGTGGGCCAACTGAGTCTCCACGCTTTTGCGTAAAGATTTTAATTGGAAGTTCTGCTAACACTTTACGCAGATGTGCATCGGCCGCCTCGACTCCGCGCCATGAAGAAAATAGCGCCAACGTGCGACCGCCTGCGGCATCGATGAGCTCGCCGAGTTCAGTGAGAACTTCGATACTAGGGCCATCTCGGCCAGGTTCAGGTAAATGTTTTGGCATATACAAAACACCTTGATTAGCAAAATCAAATGGTGAGCCGACATCGAGCATTTGAACATTGGCCGGATCGACATCTCCGCCTTTGACGTCGCTGTTTAAATCCTCCCCCCACAAGAAAGCCAATACTTTTAGCGAGAGCATTAAAGGAGTTGCCAACGGTTAACGTTGCCGACGTTGCAATAACAGGCGTTTGCGTCAAGAGATTTTCGCGCAATACATCCGATACTGACAATGGAGCCAGATGCAGCGTTGAAAAAGTTGGCTCGTACCACAGTACAAAACCATCGCCGAGTTTTAATAATGTAGCCGCCGTTGTAGATATTTCACTGACTGCACCTTTTACGCGTGCTCGCTCAGCCATAATATCGGTGTCGATAATTTCATCATCGGCAGAGAGAAATTGCGTGATTGCTTGGGCGCTCTCACGCACTTTGCGAATCGGGGATTCAAGAGATTGTGGAATCTCCTCTAAACGCCCTTGCGCAGTGAAATCTCCACGAATGGATTCACCGTAATCAACCATGGACTCATGAAAGTCATTGGCAGATTTGTGAAAGGCGTCGGCAAGTTTTCCGGGCATAAATTTACGGGCCATCGCGGCAGCCCGCAGAACTCGCGCCGAGGTTAACTCCTCCGTTACTGCCTGCGTCGCTCGATCCATAAACTCGTGCGCCTCGTCTAAAACAACGGCGTCGCGCTCTGGCAAAATCGGATGCGAATCAACGATTTCAATAGCTAACAACGTGTGATTAGTGACGACGACATCGGCGCCTTGTGCTTTAGCTTTAGCGTTGGCGGCAAAGCACTGTGAACCAAAGGCGCATTTATCGGCGCCTACGCACTCACGGCCTGATACAGAGTTAGCTGCCCACACTCGCCTATCGACTTCAGGGGCATCATCGCGGTCCCCTGATACTCCGGTTTTGCGCGCCCATTCATGTAAACGTTTGGCATCTTTTTCTAACGATGAGACACCTAACATGAGTTCGCCATCTGGGTCGGGCTCTTCGCTATTCATCTTTTGCAAACAGATGTAGTTACCGACGCCTTTATATATAGCATAAGTAATTTCACGGCCTAAAACTTTTTCGAGAGCTGGGACTACTGCCGGCAAGTCCCGCTCAACTAACTGACGCTGTAGCGCCAAAGTGGCAGTTGCCACTAAAACTTTTCGTCCATGCACAAGCGGCGGAATAATATAGGCCAGCGATTTTCCAGTACCCGTTCCTGCTTGAACCATCAAGTGATGTCGATCGGTCAAGGCATTTGCAACGGCTTCAGCCATTTCAATCTGACCTTCGCGCGGTGCGCCGCCAATTGCCGTTACTGCAGCATCGAGTGCTTCGCGCACCTTTGCCGACATATCACTCATGGGGGCAA
>CAILBF010000242.1 GCA_903832395.1 uncultured Actinomycetes bacterium
AAAATTGAAGAATGAAAAGAAGATGGAAAAGAAGTTAAAGCGCGAGCTTGAGTGGCTCGTTGAAGATGGCAAGCGCGCCAAGAACCACTTGCTCGAAGCAAACCTTCGCCTCGTTGTTTCTCTTGCTAAGCGCTACACCGGACGTGGAATGTTGTTCTTGGACTTAATTCAAGAAGGTAACTTGGGTCTAATCCGCGCAGTTGAGAAGTTCGACTATACAAAGGGCTATAAGTTCTCAACGTACGCGACATGGTGGATTCGCCAAGCAATCACGCGCGCAATGGCCGATCAGGCTCGCACGATCCGTATTCCTGTTCACATGGTTGAAGTTATAAATAAGTTGGCCCGTGTACAGCGCCAGATGCTTCAAGATCTTGGTCGCGAACCAACTCCAGAAGAGTTAGCTAAAGAGTTAGATATGACCCCTGAAAAGGTTGTAGAGGTACAAAAGTATGGCCGTGAACCAATTTCACTTCACACACCACTTGGTGAAGAAGGCGACTCTGAGTTCGGAGACCTCATTGAAGACAGCGAGGCCGTTGTTCCAGCCGATGCAGTCTCATTTACTTTGCTGCAAGAGCAGTTGCACTCAGTTCTAGACACTTTGTCAGAGCGTGAAGCCGGGGTAGTTGCAATGCGCTTTGGCTTAACCGATGGCCAGCCTAAGACTCTGGATGAAATCGGAAAGGTGTATGGCGTTACTCGTGAGCGTATTCGCCAAATCGAATCTAAGACAATGTCGAAGCTTCGTCACCCTTCTCGCAGCCAGGTTCTGCGCGACTATCTCGATTAATCCATGGATACACCAACGATTTTTGTTAATCCCAAAAGCGGGTCTATAAAGATCAGCGGTGAAGTCAACGTTGTTGATGTTGATGGCAATGTTGTTGAGACTAAAGAGAATCCAAAAATTTGTGGCTGTGGACTATCAAAAGATAAGCCTTGGTGCGATTCATCTCACGGCGAGTATGTAAAAATTGTCGCTAATCACCTGCGCAATGCCCGAACATTAGTCAAGGCCTCACCCCTATTCGGGACCACTCCAGTACGGGCACGCGAGATTCGCGAAAATGAACTTAAATTCCGAATTGAATCGGGAGAAACTCTCGTTGGTGTAAAACTTGGAGGCGCTTTAGATTCAAAACGAAAAGATGAAAATATGGGAGTTAATATATTTGGCTACCTCACCGATGCAATGCAGTGCATTGAAAAACTTAATGTCTCTCAATTTATCCACCCTCGAGCTGAAGCGGAAATAGTATTTAAGACGAGCAAGGAAATAAGTAGCGAAATTCATCCATCTGAAATTCTTGATTATGTCAGCCATGTTGCAGCAGGTATGGAGATTTTTGATTATCGCTATGGAGAAGTCAGGGCTTACTCTGAAGATGCTATAGCAGATAATGCTGGCGCGGCAGCTTTTTCATACGGCGCATGGGTATTGGCTCATAGAGAGAACCTTGAGGTATTAACTGCCGAAGTGTTTGTAAATGATGAAATTGTAGAAACTGCGCCGCTTACGGCAATTAAGGGTAATCCGTGGCTAGCAATTGTTGAACTTTCTAAAGTTCTAGTTGCAACTGGGGTAAAACTACCTGCAGGCTCAATTGTTTTCAGTGGATCTGCAACGAATGGCGTTCACATGGTGGCAGGAAATACCTATCGCGTTGAGATTGCTAATCTTGGGAAAGTTGAAATTAAAGCTAATTAGATAACAGGAGTTTCGACGAGACGTTCGCTCTCATCCTGAATCTTGGCAGCAACGCTCTTAAGTTTTTCAGCGTATTCCTTGCCATGGTGAGCGCAAAACATGAGCTCGCCACCATTAAGAAGGACTGCACGTACATAGGCCTGTGCTCCGCAACGATCACAGCGGTCAAGGGCGTTAAGAGGTACTGATTCGAGCATCACTTGATCTGACATATCTCTCTCCGTTCTTCGTGGCCTGCTTACTAGGGAACATCAAACCATGTCTAGATATTCCCCGCTCGTTAATATGGAAGTAATTTGCTTAGAATCCTCCGAGTTTTGTCAGTTTGTCAGGATCTCTCACCACTTTCGGCGCGCTTACGGCCTAATAATCCCTCTGGGCGATAACCTTTCGCCCCGTGGCCGACAAAGATTCCTCACTTTCAAACACTGTGACGGATAGCTATACCGCAAAAGATTTAGCGGTTCTTGAGGGCCTAGATGCGGTTCGAAAGCGCCCTGGAATGTATATCGGTTCTACCGATTCTCGTGGACTCATGCACTGCCTATGGGAAATCATTGATAACTCTGTCGATGAATCTTTGGCCGGGCATTGTAAGAAAATTGAAATTAATCTTGAATCAGATGGTTCCGTTGAAGTCCATGATGATGGTCGCGGAATTCCAGTTGATAAAGAGCCAAAGACTGGCCTTACTGGAGTCGAAGTTGTCCTAACTAAATTACATGCCGGTGGAAAATTTGGTGGCGGATCGTACGCGGCCTCTGGTGGTCTGCATGGAGTCGGTGCATCTGTTGTTAACGCACTTGCATCACGCCTTGATGCCGAAGTTGATCGTGACGGCAAGATTTATTGGATGTCATTTCAACGTGGAACTGCTGGAATATTTGATGGTGACGGACCTAAAGCCGCGTTCGAACCTAAGTCGGGCTTGCGTGTTATTGGAAAGATTTCAAGCAAAGTCACTGGAACGCGAATTAAGTGGTGGTCAGATAAGCAGATTTTCTTAAAAGAGGCCGAGTTAGAGCTCTCCGAAATTTATGATCGTGCCCGCCAAACATCGTATTTAGTGCCAGGTTTAACGCTCATTGTTAACGATAATCGCACGAAGGCAAAGACAACTGAGACTTTCTTCCATAAAAGCGGAATCACTGAATACTGTAATTTCTTACAACCCGATGAACCCGTAGGCGATGTCATCCGTATTTACGGCACTGGCCATTACCAGGAAACCGTTCCAGTCCTCGATGATAAGGGCCACATGGTCTCAACTGAAGTTGAGCGCGATATGGAAGTTGATATTGCGATGAAGTGGGGCAATGGTTTTGAAACTACCCAGCGCTCATTTGTAAATATTATTGCAACCCCTAAGGGCGGCACGCATGTTCTTGGCTTTGAGCGCTCTCTTGTGAAGGTCATTAACGAGGCGCTTCGATCCACTAAGACCCTTGCCAACAAAGAGGCCGATGTTATTAAAGATGACATTCTCGAAGGTATGACCGCCGTTATTACTGTCCGTATGTCAGAGCCACAGTTTGAAGGTCAGACTAAGGAAGTTCTTGGAACTGCTGCGGCAACTCGAATCGTGACTGCCGTCGTTGCCGAAAAGATGAAAGAGTATTTCAATACTTCAAAGCGCATCGATAAAGCAAATGGTCGACTTGTATTGGAAAAGATCGCTGCAGCATCGCGTACCAGAATTTCTGCACGTGCTCATAAAGACCTTCAACGACGTAAAAACGCCCTCGAGTCTTCATCCCTTCCTACAAAGCTCTCAGATTGCCGCTCAGAGGACGTAACACGTACTGAGTTATTTATCGTAGAAGGTGATTCAGCCCTTGGTACGACTAAAGCTGCGCGTAATAGTGAGTTCCAAGCAATTCTGCCGATCCGCGGAAAAATTCTTAACGTTCAAAAGGCATCGCTGTCGCAGATGCTCGAAGATAAAGAGTGCGGATCAATTATTCAAGTAATCGGTGCCGGTTCAGGAAAATCCTTCGAACTCGATGAAGCGCGTTATGGCCGAATCATTTTGATGTCTGATGCCGATGTTGATGGTGCCCACATTCGCTGTTTATTGCTGACTTTGATGTATCGCTACATGCGACCACTAATTGATTCGGGCCGTGTATTTGCCGCTATCCCACCACTTCACCGCATTGAAGTTATGGGCGGGGGAGGCAAGAAGGGTCAATACATTTATACATATAGCGATGATGAGATGAAGAAAATCACCGCTGACCTAAAGAAGAATGGCAAGAAGTGGAAAGAGCCGATTCAGCGCTATAAAGGTCTTGGCGAAATGGATGCAGATCAGCTGCGCGAAACAACGATGGATCCAGATGCGCGTACATTGCGCCGTATTACCGTCTCTGATGCAACGGCAGCCGAGGCGATGTTTGAGCTCTTGATGGGCAGTGATGTCGCCCCGCGTAAAGAGTTTATTGCTAACGCTGAAATCGATCGCGACCACATCGACGCTTAATAGGTTGGGTTAGTACACGCTCAACCCTTGCTTTAATCTCCTTTAACTCTATCCTCGTCACATGCGCCGGAGAACTCTCGCAATTGTGATGTGCCTCTTTTTCACCTCGGTTACCTCATCAATGAGTGTCGCCGCAACTCCTAAGGCAGGAGCTCTCTGCGCCAAAGCCGGCGTTACCTCAACTGCCTCCGGAAAAAAATTCACATGCATGAAATCCGGTAAAAAACTTGTATGGGATAAAGGCGTAATGGTTAAGGTGCCAACGCCAACTCCAACGCCAACTCCAACTCCAACGCCAACTCCAACGCCAACGCCAACTCCAACTCCAACGCCAACGCCAACGCCAACGCCAACGCCAACGCCAACGCCAACGCCAACTCCAACGCCAACGCCAACTCCAACGCCAATCGATTCATTAGTTCTTGTTGCACCTAAGGCTTATCCAAAAAACCTTGGAGCTCTGAATTCAATTTCTAATCCTTTGGACAGTGTTTCGATACCAACATCGATACAGGCAGCTCCAGTAGGTACTAATGTGAAGTTGTGGATTTCAGATCCTAGAACTCCGTCGGTGGGAGTCGCAGGGGCCGGAGTTTTCATTTGTTTTGGAAGCAATCCTTGCAAGTTCTACTCAGGAAATAGTGATGGATCTTTATATGCCACCGTTGATAATGGAACATATTATTTTGAAACTACCGAGCCAAGTGGGATGGCAACAGTTTTCAAGAGAAAGGGCTACCACCTAACTGTTACTAGTGCCGGTGCAACTGTTACCGAGAGAGCTCCTAACTCGACAGGCGTAGTTGCTGTCACTTTTGATTTGCAACCAGTCGTAAACCCTATGTTGGCTGATTTACAGAAAAAGATAGCGGCCCTTGGAGATATCCAAGCCTCGTCATTCAAGCCAGTTTCTTCTTGCCAACTGCTTGATCAAATAACTCCAAATCGAGGAATTGGTGTTGATTTATCGGCGGGATTTCCGAAGGTAGCCCAGAGATTGCCATCAGCCGGACACATAAAAGCTCTAATTGTCCCAGTCGACTTCACCGATATTCTAGGTAAAGACGATACTGTTTCATATTTCTCCACCATTGCAACTGGAGTTCAAGATTTTTATTACAAACAATCCTATGGTGCAGTTGCTTTCGATTTCGACATAGTTTCAAGTTGGATTCACGCACCGTTCTCCTCAACAAAGTATGGGACAGGTGGATCTGTAGGGGCCGGCGATGTCGCTGGGTATCTAAGTGCGGTTATTGCACTTACAGATGGTGCTATCGATTACAGCGGCTATGACGCGGTCTATTACTTAGTTCCTAAAGAGATGCCAATGGCCAACATGGGTTGGGGCCCGGCGATTACGTATCCACATTGGACAAGCAATGGAGTGATTATTAATGGAGCAACTGGTGGCGCCGATATGTATTACGTCGAAACGGTTGGGATCAAAGGTGGAACATGGAAGTGGATGGCGCATGAGACCGGTCATGCTTTTGGTCTCTACGACGAAGACTTGAATCATGCATCACAATCCCTGGGTTACTGGAACATCATGGCCATGAGTTGGTCAAATCATGCAATTGAGCTAGGCGCATGGGATCGCTACCTACAGGGTTGGTTGTCACAGTCACAAGTTAACTGTACGGAATTGAATTCACTTACGACCGATGGTACTTCGACAAAGATTTCACCGATTGTGCGCCAGGACAAAGAAGTAAAAACTATTATGGTTCCAATAACTTCTTCAAAGATTTTAGTAATTGAATCTCGCAAGAGTGAGGGTCTGGATTTTGGGATTGCATCATTTAATCAGGGTGTACTGGTCTACACCGTCGATATGAAGAAGGGTCAACTTGGCGGAGGGTATGAGATTCAAAAGCGGCTTGGTTCTACCGACCCAAACTTTGAAGATGCAGCTCTTCATGCTGGTGACTCAATAACCGTTGGCGGTGTCAAAATTACTGTAAGTGAACTTTCGGCATCCGGCGACACGGTAAAAATTTCTAAGGGTTAGTCGATAGAGACTAAGTCGAAGTACTCGTCTTTCCATAGATCCTCATCACCATCAGGCAGCAAGATAACGCGCTCAGGCTTAAGGGATTGAACTGCGCCCTCATCGTGGCTAACCATGATTACTGCGCCTTGATACTCACTTAAAGCCCCAAGGATTTCTGCGCGAGATGCTGGATCTAAGTTATTTGTTGGCTCATCAAGTAGTAAAACGTTGGCAGCCGATACAACGAGAACGGCCAATGCAAGACGAGTACGTTCTCCACCGGATAAAACTTTAACGGGCTTATGAACGTCATCGCCAATAAATAGGAATGAACCTAAGGTATTGCGCGCCTCAGGCTCGCGCAGATCAGGCGTAGCCGACATCATGTTCTCAAGCACGGTGCGCTCAAAGTCCAGCCCCTCGTGCTCCTGGGCGTAGTAACCGATCTTTAAACCATGACCATGTTCGACTGTGCCCGTATCAGATTCAAGTTCACCAGCGAGAATTCTAAGAAGCGTCGTTTTGCCCGCACCGTTAAGACCAAGAATTACAACGCGTGATCCCTTATCGATAACACAGGAAACGTCGGTAAAGATTTCGAGAGATCCATAGGATTTTGAAAGCTCTTCACCCGATAGGGGAGTCTTGCCACATGGAGCAGGGGTTGGAAAGCGAAGGCGTGCGACTTTGTCGCTCACGCGAACATCTTCAAGGCCAGATCTAAGTTTTTCAGCTCGGCGTAACATGCCTTGGGCTGCAGTTGCCTTAGATGCTTTAGCGCGCATCTTTTCGCCCTGTTTCTGCAAAATCTCGGCACGCTTTTCAGCGTTAGCGCGCTCTTTCTTACGGCGGTGCTCATCTTGTTCACGCTGGAGCAAATATGCCTTCCATCCTAAGTTGTAAACATCAATGACGTTACGGTTAGCATCTAAGTAAAAGACTTTATTAACAACGGTTTCAATCAAGTTAACATCGTGAGAGATGATGACAAGACCGCCCGAGTATTTGGCCAGAAAATCGCGCAGCCAAACAACGGATTCAGCATCTAAGTGGTTAGTTGGTTCATCGAGGAGCAAAGTTTCGGCGCCACTAAATAAGATACGGGCAAGTTCGATACGTCGGCGCTGTCCACCAGAGAGCGTTGAAAGCTCATGGCCAAAGACGGCCTCTGTTACACCCAGGGAAGTTGCAATAGCTTCAGCTTCAGCGGTGGCTGCATAACCACCGGCGGCACTGAACTCGTGTTCAACGCGGGTGTATCTATCCATCGCTTTTTCAAGGGCTTCGCCTTCAGTAGTAGACATCTCTTCTTCAACTTGTCGCATACGGTGTGAAATTTGATCTAAGTTACGGGCCGACAAGATGCGCTCGATAACCGAACCTGGTTCATCGCCCGTTCGTGGATCTTGTGGCAGATAACCGATTTTTCCGGTGCGATTAACGGCACCGCCTGCAGGCATTGTCTCTCCAGCTAATACTTTTGCAAGAGTTGATTTACCCGCACCATTTCGACCAACAAAACCGATGCGATCCCCGCTATTGATACGTACGGTTACGCCTTTAACCAGCAGGCGAGCACCAGCACGAAGTTCGAGAGCTTGGGTTGAAATCACACCGTATTCTAGCCGAGTTTAAGCCGCACCAATTCTCGTCTTGCGAGGCGTAGCAAATGACTTAGATACGGCAGTTAACTCATCAGATACTTGAGCTTTTATCGCATCTTCGCTTTTGAGCAGTTTAGTGAGCTCAGCGATTACAGTTTTTAGTTCTTTCTGCTCAGTTTCAAGTTCCAATTTGCTCATCTTCGTCAAACGACGAAGTGGCATATCCAAGATATATGTGACCTGCTCCTCATTTAACTTGAAATCCTTCATGAGTTTTTCCTTGGCGATTGCAGCATCATCGCTTGCGCGGATGATTTTAATAACCTTATCGATATCGATAATCGCTTTTAATAGTCCGTCGACAAGAGTCAGACGAGCTTGAGCTTTAGCTTTGCGGAACTCACTTCGGCGACGCACAACCTCGATGCGATGCTCAATAAAGACTTTGAGAAGCTCTTTTAATCCAAGAGTTTGTGGTCGGCCCTTAACCAATGCAACGGCATTGATGGAGAAGGCATCTTCCATGGGAGTCAGTGCGTAAAGCTGCTCAAGAACTTTTTCAGGCTCGAAGCCATTTTTAAGTTCGATTACGACGTTAGTACCTGTTTGACCATCCGTTAA
>CAILBF010000243.1 GCA_903832395.1 uncultured Actinomycetes bacterium
AACTCGGCGTCATAATCTTGCGGGAACAAAATAGTGTGCTGGCTCAGGGGCTCAGTTCCATCTTTTCGCAAACCCATGAGAAGCGAGAAACCAGCAATCGATGGCTCAGCCTGTTTTAAATTCTTACGAACTCGGCGTAGTTTTCTGGTATTGCCCTTAATAAGATGGTTATACGTTAGTCCAGCATCGGCATTTGCAATTACTGAATCTGCAGAGACAAAGGTGCCATCTGGGAGGCAAATGCCTCGTGCCACACCTTTATCAACTCGAATCTCCTTAACAGGGGAGTTGAAATAAAACTTAACACCGACATCTATACAGCGCTGGTGCACAACTTTTGCGAGGGTGCCAACTCCGCCAGTAATATGCCAGGCGCCAAAGCTCTCCTCAACGTAAGCGATGCTGGCCAGCACGGCCGGGGCTTTACGGGGATCTGAGCCACTGTATGTGGCGTACCGATCGAGAATAAATCGAAGTCGCTGATCTGCTAACTCCTCATTGGCGAATTCACGAAGAGACTTCCACGGCGCGATAACAAATAAATCTCTCAGCAGCGTTACTCGCTTTAACAGCGAAAATGGAGAACGCAGCTCTGATTCGATAAAAGGTTCGCGGGAGACGTCCCACATTGAGGTTGCGCGCCGCATCATGTGATCCCACTGCAAGGCTGCGTTATCTCCAAAGGCTTCGCGAATAGCGTTGAGCGTATGGTGGCGTGAAAGATTTGCAAATTTAACGCTCGTGCCATCGCTGAATCGATAATCAAAGGATGGATCAACGGGTTTTATTTCACAAAGCAATCCAAGAGGCTTACCGGTTCGAATAAATAAATCTTTATAGACTGCGGGAAGAGTGAGAAGGGATGGTCCAGTATCGAATGCAAATTTGCCAATCCACTCCGTTCGCAGTTTGCCACCGTATGTATCAGATGACTCATAGACGCTCACTTCATGCCCCGCGCGTGCTAGACGCGCCGCTGCACTCATGCCACCCATTCCAGCACCGACGACAACAATTTTCACAGCGTACGGCCCTTCCATTGAATCTCTCCACGCTTGAGATAGGAGTAAATAATAAGGTAGATAAGCAAGGCCGACGATATTGGATGAAGGAGTGAATCTACAATATTTGTGCGCGCACGAAGTGCACTTAAGGTGCGCGTTAAAGCAACCATAACAAAAGCGATCAAGCCCCATGTGGATCCGGTAAGAGCCAGAGCAAGGGGAGCTATTCCAGTAAAGGCAATAAATAGAATCGCAAAAAATGAACCTACGGTTGAACCAAAGGCGTATCGCAAGGATTTTCCGTATCCAGATTCAATCTCACTCCACGATGAATACATTCGGCACTCTGCAATATCGGCGCCATTTACAACGACACCATGTGCGCCAGTTCTAAGCAGCGCACGGGCAAGAAAGACATCATCTAGAACTGCGCCTTTGACTGCTTCATAACCCCCAGCTCTAATGAGAGCCGCTCTTTGCACAAGAAAAAATTGTCCATTAGCAACGGCCATGGATGAGAAGGATGCGCGCTCTGCGATAGGTAGCAGCAGCGTTGAAATCCAGGACCATTGCAAGAGAGGCTGGATTAGACGTTCCCCAAGAGTTATGGCGATTTGCCTTGGGTAGGGGGAGATGAAATCTAATTCTGCAGAGTTTAGGAGAGTTATCGATTTACTGATTGCCTCTGGAGCAATTCGAACATCGGCATCGATGGTTACGATAATTTCACCACTCGATGCGTCTAATAGCTGCTGCAAAGCCCACGTTTTTCCGATCCAACCCGATGGAAGCGGTGCGCCTTGGATCAAGTGAAAATTTGGTCGACCAGCTATCCCGGTTGTGATTAATTCAAAGGTAGCGTCCTCCGAATTATCATTGAGAAAAATAAATTCGACGCGACTGAGCCCCTGTTGCGCGGTCAGAGTCTCGATTAGTTCGACAATATTTTCTGCTTCGTTACGAAGTGGAATTAGGACACTAACGGTTTCAGTAATAGTGCTAGCGATTTGGGGTTTGCGAATCGCGAAGAAATTCGTAATTGAGATGGATAAGAGAAATATTGGGAGAAAAGTTATAAATCGAGACATAGAACGTTATGGGCGCCCTAACCAGCGGGTAAAGAAATAAGGGGCAAGAGTTATGCTAAAGATCGCACCAGCAAAGAGTGCAATTCCTGGACGGTGGAAAAAGAAGAGATTTCCGACAACCCCTGAGAATAGGATCCACGCTAAGTAGGAATCAACGGCTAAAAACGATGCCCCAACTTTGCGGCGATCACGGGGCAGAATTAAATGCAAAATGCCGATTAATCCCATTCCAGTCAATAGCCAACCAAAAGTATTGGATAGTGGAATCTCAGGTTGGAATGGAACGTGTGGACCTTTTACAATCCACGTCCATCGACCAGATGTAACCATGAGTGGGTCTAAAAATAAATCCCATGCAGCAAGGGCAATTCCACCGTAAAGAAAAATCCAGTGGCCTGCAATACGTCTAGATACAACAAGAACCGGATGCGCCATCATGATCCAAGCAAATGGAACTACCAGGGGGACAGAAAAAATTTGAAGCCCAAGATCAGGGGAGTACGTGTAATGCCCGAAAGGCCACGAGGTCACTACGCCGATATGTTCGATGAGAAGCGCAAAACAAAAAGTAAACGCTAGATATGTAAATGCGTATCGCCCGCCAAATGCTAGTAATGCATGTAGAAGCATCGCACCTGCGCCCCAATAGACAACGGCAATTGTGATTAACCGCAGAGTTTCACCATCGACCAGAGGATAAATAATCTGCAATAAAATCGCTATCGAAAGAACAGACAACATCATTATGTTCATACGAAGCGAGATACCTCGTCGTCGATTTCTACGTGGTGAGTAGTGGCGAATCGACATGTAGTTAGTCTGCCCTATGTATGGGGTTGGCCATTAATTGAGCCACGCATTTCTAGGACAGCAAAGCGTGAAAAGAGCTCTTCTGAGTACCACTTGTACTTCTTAGTCGCATCTATCGCGCCTTTATGGGCCTGACCCCGATAAGCAAAATCTCTCAGTGCGGCAGGAGATTCCCAGACGGAAAAAGTACCTTGCAATCCAATAGGTGCTTCACCGATCCCAATTGCGGTGATTAAGCCGGGTGCGGCTTTAAGTGATTGCGTGACAGGAGGAATGGCTCGCCAAAAGCGTAAATTTTGTAACAAAGCAATCCGTGCACGGGTGATTGCAATGACAGTCCCATCCCACTCTTTGACCGAAGGGATGAACGGCTCTTTGCCGGACCATTTACCATGTGCTGAAATCGGTTCGATTACCGCGCGAAACTCCTCTACACAGTTTTTGCGCCACTGCTTAATAACGAATGATTTATCAAAAGCTGCGACATCTTTTACTTCTGCAATCAAACCCCAACACAAAGGATTGGCATCCATTGGCGTAAATGTTTCACCTTTTCCTGTCCCGAGGGATTTGAAGAAACCAACGTTTTCAGACCTGCGCAATATAGATCGATCAAGAGCCATTGCGAATAAGGCAAAGGGAATCGCGCTGGGTTTAATTCTCCAGAAATAGGCAACGATCATTTAAACCAACGCCCTTGTTAGGTTATTCATTCGCATAATTGTAGGCTCTCAACTACTTCGAAAGGAAACCCCTCTGATGTTGCTTCATTGGCTCGCCCTGCTTTCATTGGCTATAGCGATCTATTTTGCATGTGAACTCTTTGTAAATGCCGTTGAATGGCTTGGAGTTCGATTAAAGATGGGCACTATTGCAATTGGCACCATCCTTGCCGCGATTGGCACAGCGCTTCCCGAAAGCGTCGTTACTTTGGTTGCCGTCACAATGGGTAAGACAGTTCAAGCGAAGGACATAGGCGTTGGCGCAGCTATGGGCGGACCACTTGCCCTCGCAACAATTGCATATGGTGTCTCTGGTTATATGTTGCTGCGTAAAAAGCGTGGTCCCAATCCTCTTAAAGGCGTTGACTTAAGTCAGCTGGCAAGGGACCAGAAGTGGTTCCTGAGTATTTTCATTTTTAAAGTTGCTTTAGGACTGGTTGCTTTCACTTTTAAACCGTTGCTGGGGTATTTATTTTTCGCAGCTTACGGTGCCTATTTCATCAAGGAGATGCGAGCGGATTCTGAAAAGCACAGCGACTTTGATTTAGAACCCTTGAAGTTACAACCAAATAAGCCTGTACCGTCTGGATGGGCTGTAGCAGTTCAAACTCTCGGAGCACTCATCGTCATTTTTATCTCTTCACAACTCTTTGTCGCTCAGCTTGAATGGCTTGGACCAAAACTTGGGATCTCAGCTACTGTCACAGCACTCTTATTATCTCCAGTTGCAACAGAGTTACCAGAGATTATGAATGCGATTATCTGGATTCGCCAAGGGAAAACCTCACTTGCATTGGCAAATATAAGTGGAGCCATGATGATTCAAGCGACAGTTCCTTCTGGACTTGGAATCTTATTTACTCCTTGGAAATTTGACGGTCCATTAATACTATCTGGAGTAGTAACAATCACTGCAATAGTCTATTTACTAATTCTTTTTAAGCTTAAGAAATTCAATCCCTACCGACTAACTGTGGCAGCTTCTTTTTACGCAATTTTCGCAATCGGTTTATTTGTTCTAGGTTAATTGAGGGCTCAGATTAATCTTCGGTAATTATTTGTTGCACGCCAGTAACACGAACTAATCGTTCATAGCTTTGCGATTACACCGAATGTGGGTGCCGAGCAACGACTCAGACTGGAACTACTTGCAACTCTTTTTCGCTGAGTACACATAAGAGCCATCCCACTGCAGACTTAGTGGGCGCTTTAGCTTCTCAAGATCACCGCTTACTACAACTGGTCCATAACCAGTGACGAAGCCGCGGTTGGTTGCCTTAAAGAAGATCTCGCGGCGAGACGTGCTTCCTTCTGAGACAAATGTATAAATTCCAGTCAGAATCGTCCCGTCGAAAGTTCCGACGAATTCTCCGTTAGAAGAATCTTTCTGAGCATTATTTATCGAAATCAAGCCTTTAACTTGCAAACCGTTTTGTTCTGTAATCTCCAATTTATATGTATCTGACTTCAAAGTCGCAACGAAGCATCCCAGTATTGGTTGAATAGAGTTATTTGATGTAATAGGAGATAAGACGGGAGCGTAGGAAGAGTCCAAATAGATATACCTGGACTTTTGAGTGTCATTAAGCGTAAATGAAATATGGGCTCCACGAAGCTTTTGCTCAACTAGTCCGGCATCTCCGTCAGCAAAACCATTTTTGATTGCCGCTGTCTTCTCACCGATGACAAGCGGGTTGAGCGGTTTTAGTTGCGGCAGTGCTGATGCTACTTTTTCCGAGACGCTCGTTATCCAACCGGAGACGGTATCTGCATCGATCGTATTCACCTTTATTGGTGGTACTTTTCTATAGTTTTTGGCATGGTAAATATCACGATAGAGTTTTGAAATATTCTTTCCATCCTCAGTCGCAGGTTCAAAAATCGAGTCTTGAGGACCGGAGCTGCTAAGGATCATTCCATTTTCTTCGAGCAACTTATTTCCATATGGAGGAGGTTCGTTAGCACGATTTGCTGCCTCAAATGAAACTTTTGGGAAGTAATAGACTGACATGAAAGCTACGCGATTACCGGATTTCGGCGTGTAATACACAATCACTTGGGCTTTAGCGCCATCGTCAGTTGCTTGATTTGCAAACTCATTATGAGGAATCTCTACTGAGAGTTTTTTCGCAAGTGATTGATCGACACTCCATGTGTAAGGAATATTAAGTAACGAAATTTCTGAAGATTTGGGATTAGACAGTGCCCACCCTGAGAGGACGAAAGTTACCGCGACAGAGATAAACATCATTCTCTTCATCAATCGACGATTTGAAAGAAGATGCACATCCGAGGCGTTATTCATGAATGAAGGGTAATCTACTGAAAAGGTAATTTGCTTAGCATTAGGAGTTTTCCAGATCCTCTTTCGTCATTAGAAGTACTGGAAAGTAGCATCCGGACCTGTTGAAGCGATGCCGAATTCCTTGACATTGAGTTGCTTGCCTAATATTATCATTTTGACTTCGAATCAATCTCTTCAAATAGAAAGATGGGCTCGACTTTAGGAAGAGTGCAATGAAATTTCGCTTAATAATGACAATTTTAATCAGTACATTTATTTTCTCCTTTTTTGCTACCCCGGTAGCTTCTGCTTCGGTCGAGTGCCCAGTTGCTCTCCATAATCTTGGATGCATTGCAGGCTTCGACCCTGGCACAGGTGGCGGAGGCGGAATGCGTTTTGTGGCAATGAGAATTGGCTTAAAACCATGAAACTCTCTTTGAACTTTTGGCGAAACAGAAACAATTCGAGACTTGAACTTTCAGAGGCTCAAGTGGAACACCTGCGCAGGGAAGATAATGAAGCACGAAAAGGTGCTATTAATCCATTTGGCTTGAGCGGCGGTGTGGATCCATTAACTAAGGCATTAGGAACTGGATATACCACGAGCGGACCAACGGCAATTATTGGGACACCATTGTCGCAAGAGAAGAAAAGCAATTAGTGGCTAATCACCATGACAATAGCGCCGGTGACACGTAATAACTCTGCAAAGGAAGTTGAGTAAACCGAATGTGGGTGGCCGGCGGCGGCCCATGCGACCTCATGTTCATTCAAGGCCTCATCAAGCACCGTAATCTCTGGTTGATTAACCCAACCTATGGGAGAAACGCCTCCAATTGAAAAACCTGAGGCGTTCTTAATAAAATCGGCATCGGCACGGTGGAGTTTTTCTACGCCTAAGTTTTTTGCAACTAATTCGGTATCGACGCGATGTCGACCACTTGTGATGACTAAAAGTGGATTTCCACTGGGAAGTTTGAAAACGATTGATGCTGCAATTTGTCCGACCTCAATGTTAAGTGCATTCGCAGCGTCAATGGCCGTACGGGCAGAGTCTGATAAAACGGTTACTTCGCCGGTACAACCAAACTCTTTGAGAAGGGCAGTTACACGAATAACCGACGGGTTAGCCAGAACTGCTTCCACTAGTTAAGCAACGCGGCTCTCTAGTTTGAGCGCTGACATGAAAGCATCGACAACTTCGGCCTTGCTCCATGGCTTAGGGGCTTGGGTAATAAAGAAGTCTTTAAGCGCAATTTCTGCCAATTCATCGATGTCGCTTTCGACAAAGCCAAGAGATGAGAGAACGGGGAATTGGAGCTCGGCCAAGATCTTTCGCACTGCATTGACGCAGCGTGATCCATCTTTAGTGCCATCCTGTGGCACTCCCATTGCATCGGCAATGCGCTCCATCTTTTCTGGAACGATTTTTGCTTCACGAGTGAGAGTTTCAACTAGAACTAAACCAATAGTTAAACCATGTGGCACATGCTTGAGGCCACCAATTGCCTGACCCAAGGAGTGCTCTGCAGTGCAATCAGAGATATTCATAGTAAGACCGGCCATCATGCTGCCTGCAGCCATACCGGCGCGAGCAGTTTTATTGTTGCCATCTTTAAATGCGGCAACTAGGGCTGGTGTCATCATGTGAACAGCTTCATATCCAATGGCATCACCGATTGGTGTGCTGCATTTAGCAATAATTCCGGCGATAGCTTGTGCCAATGCATCGATTCCGGTGTTAGCGGTCATTGATGGTGGCATTGAGTATGTAAGAACTGGATCAACGAGTGCTACTTGGGCACGCAAGTTGCCATTGGCAATTCCGGCTTTGCGACCGGCCTCAGGATCAGAGATAACAGAGCCGCCAGATACTTCAGAGCCAGTTCCTGCCGAAGTTGGAAGTGCGATTAATGGCAAGGTTGGTGCTGGATATACAGGTGCTTTCGATTGGAACTCGCGGAATGTGCAGTTGAGCTGTGCGCACAAACGTGCCGCTTTTGCAGTATCGATAACTGAACCGCCACCGAGGGCAACAACGACATCGGAGCCTGCAGCTTTAAGAGCGGCGATTGAATCATCGACCATTTGAATTGTTGGCTCTCCTGCTGGCTTTTCAAAAACTGTGACTGAGATTCCTTGCGCACTTTGCAGCTGATCAATTAACTCCTTGGCCGCTGGATTAAATTTCCCGATGCCTTCATCGACCATTAAGAAAACTTTGCTTGCCCCAAGTTCGATCACCACTGCTGGAAGTGTTGCAGCAACGCCTTCTCCGAAACGAACCTTGACTGGAAGGTGATTATTGAAAGCAGTGATGTTTTCCACGGGTGCTCCTTGATTAATGTAAGTAGGTTGAATTCTATATTGCTTCAGGCACCCTGGAGTAACGGGTCAGGATCACATGCAAAGCAATTCCTATGGCCATTCCCCAAATTAAGTCGATAACTACGGTGCTTATTGCCGTCAAAACGAGCGTAGTCGCTTCAGATTTAGTCGTTCGGAGCGATTCCATAATTGATACAGGGTTAAGAATTCGATAGCTGGTGCCTAGCAAGAGACCGGCAATAACTGCTGTCGGGATTTGGCTGACGAGCGGTGCGGCAATTAAAGCAATGAAGAGAAGGACTATGGCGTGGAAAACTGACGCTAAACGGGACTTGGCATGAGAGCGAACGTTCACGCTCGTTCGTGCAATTGCACCCGTTGCTGGCATCCCGCCAAAGATCGATGCGGCTACCGTCGCCAAACCTTGGCCAAATAATTCACGGTTAGGTTCAAATCGCTCCTTATTATGGGCCAAACCATCGGCCACTCGAGCAGATAACAAGGATTCAACTGCTGCCAGTAGTGCAATCCATAGCGCCGGAATCAAAAGGGAAGAGAGATTACTAAAATTTAGTTTTTGCAGCGTTCCAAGTGAACGCGGGATCGTTCCGATAGTGGCAACGTTGATTGAGAGCGCCTTAACAATTAAAGTGACAAGCAGTAGGGCGACGAAACTCGCTGGGATGTGGTGCTTAAATTTAAAGTAATGAGTAATACGGGGCCAAGAGAATTTAATAATCAAAGTGATTACTACAACTATCAGACTCTTGTAGTTCAAACCGTTTTTGAGTGCAATTTTCAAAGTATCCCAGGCAACCATGTAGCCTTTATCTCCGGCTGCTTTTTGTATTCCTAGAGCCAGCGGAATTTGTTGCAGCGAAATGATTAAAGCAATACCGACGGTAAATCCTTCAACCACTGTCCAAGGGACTCGATTAATAATTGCGCCTAATTTAAAAACTGCCATGGCAATTACTAAAATTCCAGCGATAAGCCCAAGGGCGGGGATTGCCGAAACACCGAATTTGTGAATTACAGGAATTAAAATCACGGTCATCGCACCAGTTGGACCACTAACTTGGTATTTAGATCCACCAAATACTGCGGCCAAAAAACCAGCGATGATTGCAGTCGTCAATCCTGAGGCTGCCGACATTCCCGATGTGATTCCAAAACCAATGGCTAGGGGTAACGCCACTATTGCAACGGTTAATCCGGCGATGAAATCTGTGACTAAATCTTTACGAGTTCTTGAAAATTCTCCCTTGTGCGGCCAAAAGGAAAAGAACATGTAGCTATGTAAGCAGACTTAGCACCTCTTGTCAGTTACCGTTATCACTCTTATGAGCATTGATTTACTGACAGCGGCTAAACGCGCTCGGAATGGTCTATGGGCCATGTTTTTCTTTATGGGTGTTGTATCAATGGCTTGGGTTGCTCGCATTCCTGAAATTCGTGATGCGAATGGTTTAAATAATGCCCAACTAGGTTTGATTCTCATTTCCAGCACAATTGGTGCAGTTACAGGCGCTCAACTCTCTGGGCGTTTAGTTCATACATTCGGAACTAAACCAGTTCTACGAATTGCAACAGTAATAATGCCAATAGGTCTGATATTGATGGGCACATCCACATCACCAATAGCTTTGATTTCTGGCCTATTTGTTATGGGTCTTGGCTATTCCAGCATGGATATCTCTTCAAATATTCAAGCCGTTATTGTGGAAAAACATTTAGGAAAACGTGTGATGTCTTCTTTTCATGCGACGTGGAGTTGCGGTGCATTTTCTACAACAGTATTAGGCGGAGCTATTGCAAAGCATGTTTCACCTCGTGATAATTTAGTAGGAGTTGGAATTGCCTGCTTCTTTCTCTTCATTCCGTCAGTCTTAAAACTTTTACCACCAGAATTAGATGAACACAGCGGGGGCGAAGAAGAAACCGAAGTTAAGATCCCTCTGTTTAGTAAGAGCGTTTTGCCGTTGTGGGGGATAGGTATTGGCTTGCTTGGAGGCCTCATTGCTGAGGGCGCAGCGAGTGATTGGGGCGCAATTCTTTTGCGCGATAATATGGGTTTTGGTATTGGGGTCAATGCATCAGCATTTGCAGTTTTCGCGCTTGCCATGATTGTTTCGCGTTTTCTTGGGGACAGAATGCTCGACTATTTTGGTCCCAGAAAAACCGTACTACTCGGTGGTTATATTGGCGGAGCTGGCTTAGGTATCGGTATTGCAATGGGTGTTCCGCTATCTCACTCGCACCCGCTACCGGCGTTAATAATCGTCAATGCGGGCTATGCATGCGCCGGCTTTGGAATTGGCCCAATGTTTCCAGCTTATATTTTAGCCGCATCGGAAATACCAGGAATTGCATCATCGGTTGCTATAGCCCGCGTTGGAGTAATTGGTCTGGCGGGTTATTTCATCGGGCCATCTATAACGGGCGCACTTGCTCAATTAACATCTTTACCGGTTGCGATGTTTTATCCAATTTCGATGTTGTTGCTTGCGGGCTATCAATCGCACATTATTAAGAAATAGAAAGGCCCCGCAGCTCTCACCACGGGGCCGTTCTTGATAATAATTTAGAAGTTAAAGAAAGTACTTGTAATGCTGGGACCAAAATTAGCTCCAGCACCTACCATGACGAAAATAACCAGAGCGGCTCCGGCCATTGAGATGTCTTTTAAGAAGGCAACTTTTTCATTTCCCTTTGTGGCTGGATCAGTCTCTTTCCAAAACGCGTGCATCATGAAGGCGGTTGGAATTAAGAAGATTGCGATTAGGAGTGCACCAAGATCGGCATAGATTCCCAGAGCTACATAAAGTCCACCGATGAGAATCATTAGACCCGTAACGATGACTGCGAGCTTTGCAGCTGGAACCTTTTTGTACGTGGCATAGCCAGCCATGGCTTCAGTTTTGGTGAGGTGCATGATGCCTGAGTTGATGAAGATCAGCGCAAACAGGATGCGACCGATAACGAGAACTGCGTTCATAGTTCTGTCTCCTTAGTGAGGGGTTAACCTATCGCTACGATTGTAGTTGAATTTTCAACTATTTTCCGTAGCAACACGCTCGAGCACTTGCCATTTGTCAGTCCGAGGGGCTACTTTTCGAACATCTGTTCGAATATCCACAGCCTTGAGGAGTGCACCTTAGAAATGTCACAGATTAACCCCGCTCACGATGTCACGATCGATGGCGCAACTACTCCCATTGAATTTACTTTTAAGGGCAAACGCTTTCGCATCCATGCAGTCTTATCTAGATGGTGCGAGGCCGGCGGCTGGTGGAACCGCATTAGCGATGGCAAGTATCGCCCCGATGATGCCGCCCGTGCACTGTGGCGGGTTGAGGCCGCACCTATCGGCTCCCTTACAACCTTTGAACTCGAACGTGACGAACTTAGCGGTCAGTGGATTATTAGATCGATATGAGTTTTATCCATCTCAATGTCGCAAGTGCGTACTCACTTAAG
>CAILBF010000244.1 GCA_903832395.1 uncultured Actinomycetes bacterium
CATCTATCATGCGCGTGGCAAAGTATTAGGTGGCTCATCCTCAATCAATGGTCAGATTTGGCAGCGCGGCAATCCGATGGATTATGAACGCTGGTCAAAAGATGCTGGCATGAGCAACTGGGATTATGCCCACTGCCTTCCATACTTTAAAAAAATGGAGAACTGCTTAGCCGATCAGAGCAATATCTTTCGGGGCAACAGTGGCCCACTTAAATTAGAGCGTGGCCCCGTCAAAGGTCCACTTTTTGCCGCTTTCTTTAAAGCAACTGAGCAGGCCGGCTATCCACGAACCGATGACGTTAACGGCTATCGCCAAGAGGGCTTCGCCGCTTTTGATCGAAATGTTTTCCGTGGTCGTCGCTTAAGTGCTGCGCGCGCCTATTTATATCCAGTAATGAAGCGGCCTAACTTAACCGTTAAGACGCGTGCACAAGTGACTAAAGTTCTATTTAACGGAACAACGGCTAACGGCGTCGAAGTTATGATTAAAGGAAAGAAGCAGATTTTTACTTCTCGTGAAGTTGTCTTGTGTGGGGGAGCGATTAACACTCCACAGATTTTGCAATTATCTGGCATTGGAAATGAGAAGGATTTAACTCCTCTTGGCATAAAGATGGTTCATAACTTGCCAGGCGTTGGCGCTAATTTACAAGATCATCTTGAAGTTTATGTTCAATATAAATGTAAGTTGCCAGTTACCCAACAACCGATAACGCAGTTCTGGCGTCGACCATTTATTGGCGCGGCTTGGCTGTTCTTTCGAAAAGGACCCGGGGCAACTAATCAATTTGAGGCCGGTGGTTTTACCAGAAGTAACAAAGATGTCTCCTACCCAAACTTAATGTTCCACTTTCTTCCTCTTGCTATTCGTTATGACGGAACTGGTGATACTCGCGGCCATGGCTATCAAGTTCACGTAGGTCCGATGTACTCAGACTCACGGGGTTGGTTAAAGATAAAAAGCGCCGATCCGCTTGAAAAACCTGCGATGCAGTTCAATTATTTATCGACCGATCAAGATCGCCGAGAGTGGATTGAGGCAGTTAAGATAGCTCGAACAATCTTGACTCAACCAGCGATGAATGATTACAACGCAGGTGAATCCTCTCCTGGCCCATCAGTATCCACCGATACCGAGATTTTGGATTGGGTCCGAAAAGATGCCGAAACGGCATTGCATCCATCATGTACGGCCAAAATGGGTACCGATGCGATGTCAGTAGTAGATCCGACCACGATGAAAGTTCATGGGGTAGAAGGCTTGCGCATATGCGATGCATCAGTATTTCCATATGTCACTAATGGCAACATTTATGCACCAGTGATGATGGTTGCTGAGAAAGCAGCGGATTTGATTTTGGGCAATACCCCCTTGCCACCTGAGAACTTAGAGTTCTATCGCCATGCCAAGTGATGAAATAGCCCCATCGGCAATTGCCAAAGTAAAAGTACAAGAAACCAATTCAGATAACCCAACTTCTGACTCTGTCGTCGTTGAAGAGCCGCTTGAGATTCGAATTAAGCGCGGTAATACCGAAGAACAATTAGGAATCACAATGCGCACACCAGGTGCGGATCTAGAGCTGGCTGCAGGCTTTCTCTGGGGTGAAGGTTTCTTAAAGAGTGCCGATGAGTTAATAAGTGTCAAAGTCTGTGGTGATAAAACCCTTTCCCCACGCCAACGTGCCAATGTTGTGATTGCCGAAGTAGCAGAGAACTCTGCTGAATCAATACGGATATTAGAGCGCCGATTTACGATTACTTCAGCTTGCGGAGTCTGCGGGTCAACAAACATAAGTGATTTACATAAACGTGGTGTTGAAACCGTGACACCAACAACTCATACTCATCAAGAGCTCGCGCGAATGGTTTCACTTCTAGATGGGCGACAAAGGATCTTTGAAAAAACGGGAGGTCTGCATGCGGCGCTCTTAGTTGATCCAGCCGGGGAGCCACAATGGGTGCGCGAAGATGTTGGCCGGCATAACGCTGTTGATAAAGTAATTGGGGCTGCATTAATGGCCGGAACAATTCCACTGCGTGGTTGGACTCTCGTTGTCTCTGGACGTATAGGTTATGAATTAGTGCAAAAATCTATCTGCGCCGGCATTTCAGCCATCGTTGGTGTCAGTGCACCAACATCATTGGCCGTTGATTTAGCGGCAGAGTTCGGCTTAACGCTTCTCGCTTTTGCCCGTAACGGTATCGCCAAAGTGTATTTACCCACGGATCTATGAAACTGAAAGCATATGCAAAGGCATCGCACTTTGGTCCGACACTTCTAATTACGCTGATCTCGTTTGTGTTGGCAGCGCGGTTGTGGTGGGAGGGTCCGGCCTATGTCATCGCCCTCACAGTATTTCTAGGCCAGTTAATCATTGGCTGGAGCAATGATATTTATGATTACAACGATGATGTAAAACATAACCGAACAAACAAGCCCTTAGTTGCAGGCACGCTTTCGGTCAAAGCGCTTCGCAGAGCTACCTTTATTCTTCTGCCTATCGCCGTTATCGCAAACCTAGTTGGCCCACTCG